>JAHDBB010000737.1 GCA_020630635.1 Chitinophagales bacterium | reverse complement strand
CGCAACGATCTAGCCCCGATAGTAGTGGTATTCGTGTAGAAGCGTTGGCTTCGTAAAACGTTGGCAACACGAATGAGAACGGATAGCGGGACTCGCCTTTACGACGAAGCATCCCACCATTCGCTTCTCTTATTAATTCTTAATATAACAAATTATAAACCGCTATCAATCGGATTGAATCTTCTGCATTTATGACATTTCGGCAGGGATGACAACAACCTCTCTCAAACGACCTTTTCTCAAAACTTTAAGTGTTGCCTTTTGACCGATTTGGTCTTCTTTCAATAACTTGTGCAAGTCATCAATCCCTGTCACTCGCTCTTTGTTAAAGCCAACAATCACATCGCCTTTTCTCAACTCTGAATTGTAGACAGGACCATCCGCTTCAAGGCTTCTTACCATCACGCCTGTCCGATGAAGTGCGCTGTCTAACTCATTTTGCTTTAAAATATTGGGGTTTAAATGTACAGCTTGTCCTGCAATTCCGATATAGCTTCGTCTCACTTTTCCATCCATCATCAAGCGAGTAATCACATACTTTGCCGTATTGGAAGCAATCGCAAAACAAATGCCTTGTGCGGGTAAAATAACGGCTGTATTGATACCGATAACTTCGCCTCTTGAGTTGACCAATGGACCACCTGAATTGCCTGGATTCAAAGCCGCATCGGTCTGAATGACATCATCAATAAGTCGCCCACTTTGAGAACGCAAAGAACGTCCCAACGCACTCACGACTCCTGCCGTTAAAGTGTATTCAAACCCAAAAGGATTTCCTATGGCAATGGCTAATTGTCCTGCTTGTAATTTTTGAGAATCCCCAAAAGGAATGGCTTTTAACTCATCGGCATAAATGCGGATCACCGCTAAGTCTGTCGCAGGATCATCTCCTACCAAACTCGCTTCAAATTCTCGACCATCGGGTAACGCCACTTTGATATTTTCGGCATCAGAAACCACATGACTATTGGTTACAATAAAACCGTCTGGTGTAATTATAAAACCAGAACCATTTCCATAGTTTCCTCTTCGTTTTCGACGATTGCCACCTTTTTTCTTGACCTTGATGTGTACGACGGATTGGCTGACTTTATTGGAAGCACTCACCACCGCTTTGGAGTAAGCATCTAATAAATGAAAATCTTCATTTAGACCTGTACTTATATCATTGGGGGGAATACTTTCTTCTTTTTCTACATTCACAAATTGAATCATTGAAATAAAATTTTTGGTTATCGACTTAAATTACCAAAATCATTCCGTCCTTTGTGAAAAACGCATTTTGTCAGATTTCGTGTTAAAGTTTTTCAAAAGGAGCGTTAAAGAATGTTAAGTCTTTGATCAATTTGTCAGGTCAAGACACAGATTGTCAGGTTATGTTTATTTAGTAACGAGAAAAAAATAACTTCCGCATTTGGTAATGATCTTTTGATCCAATACATCGTTAAAAATACTCGCCGTAGCCCTGCTATGA
>JAHDBB010000229.1 GCA_020630635.1 Chitinophagales bacterium | reverse complement strand
TCAATAATTTTATACTTTTTGCGGGTTACTTCTTTGGGAAAGGCGTTGAAATGCCACCATTCAGATAAAATGCCCCGAAAACCTGCATGCTTCATTACTTTTCGCAACAAAGCTCGATTATCAATTTGTTCTTTGGTGAGTTCGCCTGAATCAAAAAAACGTTGTTCGTGGCGAGGTTGGGCTAGTTCTCCAAAAAAATCATAAGGTGTACCCATATCCAATTCAATGCCATACTCATCTGCAATCGTTAAATCTACGGCTGCGCCAAAATTGTGTATAGAACCACTTCTTGGACTTGCCACATAGCGTTGTTCGGGCGTACCTTTGACCTTATTCCACATCTCAACTTGAATACTTCGAGGACGTGCGCCATCATAAACCAATAGACTATATTCTGGTTGAATGCTTTTAAGGTATGTTTGCGCCTTTTTTAACATTTCTGCTGCCTCTTCTTGTAGATAACAGTTTTTAAGGTCTGTGTATAAAACTTTATTTAGAAAGTTGTGGCGAGTTGCGTACTTTAAATCGACCTTAATATCAGGAATTACCTCTTGGATCTTGACTAATCCCTGCTCTTGAATACGTTTTTCAGTCGTCAAAGAGTCATCTTTGGGAGTGTGATCTTGTTGAGTAATAGGAACAGAAACAGTTGACTTGGGGGGAGGTTCTTTAATTCTTTGGGAAGACAATAAAGAAGGTTGTTTGGTTTCTTTTTGAGTAATAACAGGAGTCTTAGATTCTTCGGAAGTGTTATTGTTGTAAGTAAAAGCAATGAGGTTTAAAACAGCTAAGGCAAGAAGTATTAAACCCCAAAAAAGTTTTTTGCTTAAAGACATAAAATCAATTGTAATGAACTTAGTAAAGAAGGAAAGATTGTGAGAAAGAGCTATTAGTTATCCATCTTCCACTAAGTCTGCTTACTCATCTTCATCAAAAATAACATGGTCATTATTTCCTTCATTAATAATGATACCATCCTCCTTTTCTTCATCAGCTACAACCTTATGGTCATTTTCGGCTTGCTTAGGAGCTTTAGCGAATCCAGGAGGAGCATCATCTTCATCTGTAATACGATGACTGGCTTGTGCATCTGAGTCTAAACCTTTGCCGTCTCTTGATAAAGCAAATAAAATAGCTCGTTCCAATCTTTCTGCATCAATTTCTTCTTTGAACAAATAGTCTTTCACGCCCATTTCAATGAGTCGAGAAGCGTATTTATTGTCTTCATAAGAAGAAATAACAATAATAGACTGGTTAGGAAAATGCTCTTGAATGAGTTGAACATTTTCTTCAGGCGATTCTAAATCGTCGGGCAAAAATAAGTCTAAAAATAGAATATCAAACTTCTGTTGCTTTAATTTTTCTAAACCTTCCTTTAGATAATAAGAAGAATCAAATTTGGATTTGAATGATTTGATCATATCCAAATAAATCTTCATCAATTTTATGGCTCCTTTATCATCTTCGATGTATAAAAAATTGAGCGTACTTTGTCCCATCTTCATAATGATTAGTTGTTTTTTTTTGCAAGGGCATAAAAATAAGGATTTATTTTGAATCTGTCGAATAAAAGTTATTTTAAATTTAATTGTTGTCCCATTAAGTTAATGTATTTTTTATAATATGATGTGATTTAAATATCTATGAGTGTGTAACTCTTGGATCTAAAAGTCCATATAATAAATCCACTAAAATGTTTACCACTACAAAAATAGTTGCGGTAAAGAGTACCGATCCCATGACAACAGGAAAATCTAAGGTATTGAGAGCTTTGATCGTTTCATAACCCAACCCTTTGCAATCAAAAATAATTTCAATAAAATAAGCTCCTGCCAATATAGATGCAAACCAACCCGATATGGTTGTAATGACGGGATTTAAGGCATTTCGCAGACCATGTTTAAATAAGACTTTAAAACCTGACAGACCTTTCGCTTTTGCGGTTCGGATATAATCTTGTGACAAGACATCCAACATAGAACTACGGGTCAGTTGTACAATGATGGCAACAGGGCGGATCCCCAATGCAATAGCAGGCAATATCAAGTTTTTGGGCTGAAATACTTCATCTCCCAAGTCAGTCAAACCAAAGAGTTGTCCTGTATGACTCAAGCCCGTATAATCTGCCAATAAGTAGCCAAATAACAGGGCTAATATCACCCCTGAAAAATAAGAAGGTTGTGAAATACCCAAAACAGTACTGACCAAAATGGTGTTATCAAAGAAGGAAAATTGTTTTATAGCCGCTATTACGCCCAATACAATCCCGATAATACTGGCAAATAAGATGGCACTTACGCCCAAAATGACCGTTGTAGGTAGGGCTTCCATCAAGATTTCCGTTACTCGTTTTCGGGTTTGATACGAACGCCTCATATAGGGTGCTTTCAACACCAATGAGGTAGCGCCGCTTGCGCCCAACAATTTCGTATACCGATATTCTTTTTTATTTTCAGGAGTGTCCTTGTAGAAAGATAAAGGCGACAAGTCATTCAAATAATAAGCAAATTGGACGGGAACAGGCTTATCCAAATACTCCGCTTTAATGATCGCCTCTACTGAAGCGACATCTGCCCTTTGTCCCATAGTCAAACGGGCAGGATCAGGCATCATTTTAAATAGGGCAAAAACCAGAAGAGTTACACCAAACATCACTAAAATTCCATATAGCACTCTTTTTATAACAAAGTTGATCATTTTTTACATTTTTTAGGAGCGAAAGGAGTTAATAATGGTGAATTATGAATGATAAATTATTAATTCGGTTCAATTCGTGTATTTGTTTTTAGGAGCGAAAGGTTGGGTACTTCGTCGTCATGGGAAGTCCCGCTATCCGTTCTTATGCATGCAGCCAGCGTTTTAGGTAGCCAATACTTGTGCATTCATACCACTCCTATCGGGGCTATTGGGTTGCAGTTTCAACCTTAGATAACTGTGCCAATTTAAAAATTAAAAATTAGAATTTAACGTATTTGGTACTATTTTTTAAGTTCCCAAATCTTTATTACCAGTATGTGTATCAAAAAATGAGAAAAGGAGAGTGTTATATAGGTGAAAAAGCTTGTTTATTTTTTAGGTAGGTATGCTCACAAAGTCCAATAGACACATCATTATTAAGAAGTCAATGATTCGACTGGCTAAACGCAGTATGGGCATATAGCCCATATTGCTGTTTTAGCTTTTGTTGTAAGTAGTATTTATTCTACTTCAGTAATTAAATCGTCTATACTTTTTCTAACCTTTTTAAGATTGACTAACCAATCATTTTCAGCATCTCTGTATCCCAATGGAAGCAAAACGCAACTTCTTAATCCTTTTTCTCTTAGACTTAATATTTCATCCAATGAATTAGCATCAAAGCCTTCCATTGGAGTGGCATCAACTTCTTCAAATGCTGCGGCTGTAATAGCTTGTGAAAAAGCAATGTATGCTTGTTTTGCAGCATGATTAAAATTCACTTCGGGGTCTCTTGAAGGATAACTTTTCAAAAGCATCTGTCTATAATTCTCCCAACCTTCATTTTTAAACCCTCTAACCTCATTAACTAAGTCGAACATCTTGTTAATCCGCTCCTCGGTATATGTGTCCCAAGCTGCAAAAACTAATAAGTGAGAACAATCTGAAACAACAGACTGATTCCAGGCGATTGCCTTAATTTTATCTTTTACCTCTTGATTGGTAATCACATATACTTCAAAAGGTTGCAAGCCACTAGAAGTTGGTGCTAGGGATATCGCCTTAATAATATTATCAATTTTCTCTTGAGGGATTTTTTGACGATTCATTGCTTTTGTAGCATAACGCCAGTTGAGTTTATCTATTAGTACCATTTTTTAATTTAATTCTTTTAATAATGTTTTTGCTGCTAATTTGCCAAGTTCATTAGATGCTAATGGGCTTGCACCTGTAATTAGCGTTCTATCTACACACACTGTCTTATCCATTTTGGTATTCATCAAATTAGCACCCAGACTTTTCAGGTTTTCACTTAAACCGTAAGGCATTTTACCTGGTAGATATCCAATCATTGGAGTTTTATTATCTACTGAATCAGGAAAAACAGCCATATTATAGCCTTTATATAAAAATTTTTGATTATTCAAAGTAGTTGATAAAAATGCTCCAGGTCCATGGCAAAGGCTAATGGTAAATAAATCATTTTCATGTGCCCAGTTTAGAATTTTTGCCACATTTTTATCCTCAGGAATTCCGATCATCGCTCCATGTCCGCCTGGTACAAAAACAGCAGCATATGAATCTGAATGAGCAAAAGAAGTATTAATAAAATCAGAAAGCTTAACTGGTCTCTCAAAGGACGATTTATGTTCCTTGTAGATGGCATTAACATGTTCATCTTTTCTAGGAAAAGCCCACATTTCAAAAACAACAGGTTTTCCTGTTGGAGTTGCGATTTCAAATTCGAAGCCAGCATTTTTGAGATGGAGCATTGGTAATAAAGCTTCTACTGGATGATTTCCTGTAGAGAAGTCTTTCCCATTTTTCATTTTCAGATTCTTCTGCTCTGTGAAGATTACAAGAATTTTAGACCTTTTTCCTTCATATTTTTGATAGGAGATGTTTTCAAAATCTGTTTTGTCTGCTACTGACATTTTTAATGCCATTTTGGATGGACTGTATGATCCATCTGATTCTAATTTAGGAGCAAGTCCTAATATTTTTTTAAGCATAATGTATGTGTTTAAATTTAAACACCAAAAGTAGGACACTGCTTTAGGATAAAAATAACCCTATGGTAATAAATTTATTTTTTTGCTATTTCTGATCGCAACCGGCTCAAACTTTGTTGAGTTATACCTAAATAGGAGGCAATATGATAATTGGAAATGCTTTGTTCAATGTCTGGGTACTCTTCAAGAAACAAGTTGTATCTTTCTAGTGCTGTTAGTTGAAGTTGATTTAAGATTCTTTTTTGCAAACTGACGACATGTCGTTCTAAGTTTTTTCTTTGAAATAGTTCAAATTCTGGAAATTGAAGATATATCTCATCTAACTTTTGAAAATTGAATTCAATAACGGACGCATCTGTTATGCATTCGATTGTTAGTAATGCAGGCTCATAATTGAATATTGCCATAAAATCACTAATCCACCAATCTTTAATTGCAAACTGTAGCGTATGTTCCTTGCCTTCTTTGTCAATACAAAATGAACGAAGACTACCATGATTAACAAAAAAGGTTTTCTTTACAATTTGACCTTCCCGGATTAAAACTTCTCCTTTCAATACCGTTTTTTCTTTGGCAATAGAATGGATATATTTCTCAGCTTCTGAAGAGAGTGAAACCGTTTTTTTTATCTTATTTATTAAATTTTGCATTATTGTTTTCTAATTACTTACAACTCTTTATTTGATTTTAGTAACGAGAAAAAAATAACTTCCGCATTTGGTAGCGATCTTTTGAGCCAATATTGCGTTGAAAAGCCTCGTCGTAGCACTGCTATGACTATGTTTTTCGCCTTATCTTGACTCAAAATCTCTTTTTCCGAAATGCTGGACTTATTTTTTAATCATTACTTAACAATATTTTGAAATTAGCACTCAAAGCAAAAAGCACAATAGTAATAAATGCAGTAAAGACCAATCCAAAATATGGATAGCCAATTATCAAGTTGATATAATTAATAATATCAAGTAAAGTACTATTACTAATGCCCACTTCAAATCTTTTATAAAAGTTGCTGAATCTAAGAAGAAGGGAAAGCCAAAATTTGGAAAAGATAAAGGCATATAAGATGGGAAGTCCTAGTAGAAGGACAAAGAGTTTTCTTTTCCAAGAAAAAGGAGCTGCTAAGGAGAGAGCACTGAAAAAAGCAAAAAATAAACCACAAAAGGTCCAAGAGTTAAGCGGAAATTTTACAGGATTGATTTTGGTTGTTTTTTGACCAAGCCTTCGGGCTTTGTTCATTGCCTTATCTATTTGTGTTTTACTGGTCATAGTGACCAACGTATCATAATGATCTTCAGAAATTCGATTGATTTCTACTTTTCCACCATTCATACAATCTGAAAACCAGTATAAGGAATGAGAACGAAAAAAGTTAGAAGCGACCTTTTTTCCTGATCCTACGTACGCCCAAATGGTTATTGATAAAAATATAGTGGTAAAAATCAGTAACCCAATGATGCCCTGTTTGATAGTTATATTCATAAAGTTCCCGTTTCCAATGGCACTTTCTTATTGGATGTATTGATAAATATAAGAAGTGCCAAAATACTCATCATAATAAAAAGCACTTGCCAAACACTCTCATGCATTAAATCGAATATGGAAGGAATATGAATTCCGATTAAAAACAAACTAACTATTCGCAATAGATTGAGCAGAACTAAAAAACAAACTCCAAAAAAGATGCCTTTTAATTTATTGGACCAAGAGGTGGGATAAATTAATAAAGCACAAAGATAAATAGCAAGACCTTCTACACCATCGCATCCATTTTGGATACTAATTGAAAAACTTTTATTACTCACGACATCTCCTAATGAATGAACAGAATATCCTAAAATATTTAAAATGATGCTTGAAGTTTTAGCATAGGCAATTGCCACATTTTTGATAACATTGTCTTGAAAAAAGGGTGTTGCCCATAGAATATAAAAACTCATCAAAGCCAATAAAAACAGTATAAACAATTTGTTTATTGGTCTGGATAAGAAACGTTTCAGACTGTTTTTTTTCTTTTTTTCGTCATTGGTTTCAGGTGCTTCTAAGTTTTCCCCTTTAGAATTGATCAATTCTGAAGAGGTATCTTTTGGTAGTTTCTTTTTGTTAGATTTCCTTCCCATAGATTGAATGACATTTACATTATTCGCTAGAAAACAACTCTTTTCTAAACATACAAAAGGGAACTATATGTCAAGTTAAAAAAATACCCAAAGGTTCAAACCTTCAGGTATTTTTAAATTTTTTAATAACTATTTATCAGTTAAATCTTGATTAACCAAAACCATTAAGTGTAATAAGTAGGCCAAAATTGGTCCACAAATACAAGTGCCAATAAAATCAGTTGCCGTAATAACTCCATACATTGCATAAGACATAATACCTGCAACTATTGCCATAACCAATACAAAAGACAAAGCTTTCTCAAAAATGCTCTTTTCAAAAGGATATGCAGACATTTGATACATATTTTTAAGGGAGAAAGAACCTCCAAAGCCTGCTAAGCTGGTTTGTCGTGCCACCATAGAAACCATCACAAAAGAAAGACTCAATAAAGTCAATAGAATTAGTCCCCATTCTGACATAGTTGGAATAGCAGTTGGAGCTGCTGCGATCACACCATTTTCACACAAACATTCTACTGCCAATCCTGGATCACAAGGTGTTCCTTCTGGTGCTGCTCCTGTAACTGTAAAGGTAGGAGGACCATTGATGGTACCACAATTTAATACATCGCCAGTCGTTGCTAATGGTCCTGGATCAAAGGTCATGTTTCCAGTATTAGTAACGGTTCCATCACCAGCTAATGCACCTGCTGCTGACCAAATCACTGTTGCTGAATTGGTTAACGATCCGCCATTTACAATCGCTCCACCACCAGGTCCCATCACATTTAATTGCAAGTTGTTTTGTACAGCAACTCCATCAATAGTTAGACCATTGGGTGCATTGGTTGTACCATTATTGGTATAAGTTCCATTACCTGCAAATACGCCATTTTGTGCATTGAGTGTGAAATCATTGACCAAAGAACTACCATTGTTAAGAGCAATTGCACCAAAAGAAGTTAAGGTTCCTGTTGATCCATTATTAACAGTACCACCCGAATTGACTGTAAGGAGTTGGGTAGTCAAAGTACCATTGTTGGTAATTGCTCCTGTAGAGTTAATCGTTAGACCAGATGCATCATTAAAAGTGCTGATTCCATTGTTGGTAAAAGTAGCCATATCATTTAATACAGCAGGAAAACCATTGACTGTTAACTCACCATTGACTGTTAATGACCCAGATTGATTGACCAAAAGTAGCTGGTTTTGAGTAAAGCTACCTGTAGCAATCTCCAAATCACCTAAAACTTGTAATTCTGTGTTGAAGGTAAGGTTGCCGTTGTGTACAATACTTACGCCAGGTTGAATAAATACAGGGCCACTCACAACAACAGGATCTGTTAGTGCATCCCAATCTGCTTGGGAATTAATGAATGTCTGAGCAGACATACTTGCACAAATGCCTATAGCAAAGACAAAAGATAAAATAAATTTCAAAGTTTCCATCATTGTGTTTGTTTTAGTAAAAAATGAAAATTTGCTTACAATATAACTAATTATTATGTGAATTTGATGAGTTATATGATGAAATTTACGTTAATTTTTATTCTGATACGTATTTATGATGTTTTTTAATTTAATGTATTGTTGAGTAGTTGTTTGGGATTAAAATTTGTCATTTTAATTTGTGAGTATTTTTACAAAATTTCTTTGAGAAAACCTTCGTAGTTTTCAATTTCTATTTTCCTAAAGTCTAGCAATATTTTTTTAGCATATATTCTGTCAATGCAGGAAATGGGTATTGAAAATAACCGTCTTTTTGAGTGAGTAAAGACTCTATGATTTTTTTCATTTTGGCTTTATTGATAGTCCCATTTTTAGGATCGCTCTTTTTATAAATCTGTATCCAGATTCTTTTTCGCATTTCTTTCAAATGTTGTTTATTCAAACCCAACATACGATTTATCTCGTTATCATGTTTTTCATTCTTGGAACGAATAATGCCATTGGATGAATATTGGATTTGGGCAACATGACTGGTGTTACTTAGATTTACTTCAATGGGTAAGCCATTATTTTTGTTGAATTGGGATTTTAAGGTATCACAATGTAATACAGTGACAGGATGCCCATCTTTATCTTTTTCTTGTGTAGTAGTTTCTCCAATACAGACAGCGAATAAATTGCTATAATCTAAATGTCTATCTATTGTATTATTGTCGCCATTACAAATGCTTTGCTCACAATGATGTTCGATTTTGATTTTATCTTTTAACAAACTTTGACAATAGGCACAAATTCCATGTTGTTCTTGGAGGAGAGATTTTCTTAAATCTTGTTTTACTTCCTTATCTATGTCTTCAAAAGAGGCATTATCTGTTTTTGCATAGTTGAGAAAAGAACGAGGAACAGCTTTTTTAATGATTCTCCGCATCCAATTCAAATTTATAGGCTTCTAATTGTATGGTTAAA
>JAHDBB010000228.1 GCA_020630635.1 Chitinophagales bacterium | reverse complement strand
GTTGAGGACAGAACGTTTTAGGAATTGAGCCACTTTAAAATTTAGAAATTAAAAATTAGAATTTAATCCATTCGGGACTAGTTGGTTAAGGTTTGTACTTCTTAGCACCAGTCCATCGTCTTCACTCGATTTTTTAAAACTTGAAAGAATTAATAGAATTTTGAGGTTCAGATAATGAGAAAATATTTTGTATTATTCTTGATTGTTTTCCTTTTGGTTACCCGTCTAAGTTTGCCACGATTATTATCCAATTTTACAATCAAAGAAAAAATGTCTCGCTTCAATCGGATTGCTACCCACGCAAAGTAGAGGCAATCCGATTGATAAAGAGAAAGGAGGCTTTTAATATAAATCAATCGGATTGCTGGCTCACTACCTGCATAGCAATCCGATTGAAACGATGAACCCTTTCTTTGATGAGGGTAACTTGGCAACTTTAAACGGATAGCCTTCCTTTTGTGGTAAAAATAAAACCCAAAAAGAAGGTAATGACCCTGCAATATAGCCCCGATAGTAGTGGTATTCCCAATCGTAGAGCAAATTCATGAATTTGCTCTACGATTGGGAATGAGAACGAATAGCGGGACTTTCCATTACGACAACGCACCCAAACATTCGCTCCTAAAAAATAAAGCCATATTACTTTCCAACCATTCCTTTCAAGGTATCTGCAATCGCTTCCGAGATGGGTTCCTCCAAGTATTTTTCAATCATCCCCCACTCTCCACCTGGATTCACTTCTAAAAATATATATTGACCATCGGGTTGACAAATCACATCTATCGCTCCATAAAGTAAGCCCATTTTTTTCATAAATAAACGCAACAGATCTTTTAAATCATCGGGTACGATATAGGGCTGCCAACGTACCTCATTCGTCTCGCTTTGTCGCCAATCCGTTTGACCTTTTTCTGATGAAGTCGCATCTATTTTGCCTACAAAACAATCGCCATTGACATAAATAATCCGTAACTCATAAGCCTTTGGGATCATCTTCTGAAAAATCATAGGACTGTATTTCAATAAATCCGCATCCTCTAAATGCTCCTTTTCGACTTTGGATGTATACACAAAAAAATCATTGGATTGCATCCCATAAGATAAAGTCGTATTCATTTTTGCAACGATTTCACCTTGATGACTTTCATAAAAACTTTTTAAATCTGTCGGATTATTGGTGATCAAAGTCGGTGGAATATTCAAGCCTACTTGTTGTGCAACTTGCAATTGCCAAAACTTATTGTTGGCTTTTTGAACGATCGGAATCGAATCTAACCAAGAAACATGTTCTAAGTTTTGTAAAAAAATCCGAAAGGTCTTTACGGATTCATTGAGACATCCATTATAAAATTGTGGATCAAGATCATTGGGTAATTTAGGCGACCAGACTTTTCGATTCCATACTGCTGCCACGTCTTTGGGTGAAAAGGAAATCTGTTCACTCACCAAGTGAATGTGACAAGTTTGTTGATTAATGGCTTGACTGATTTGGATTTCGGTAGGAAATAAATCTGTATTGATTCGGAGAGGAGTGAGTTGTCGTTTTGCTAAAGCAGCCTGTACACGATCAATCGTAAAGAAGTCTTGACTGTGTGATAAGAGTAGTATGTATTTCATTATTAGCCAAATAAAAAACCCGTCAGATACAACCACCTGACGGGTTCATAAAAATTAGATTGGAATTTCTTAACCTAAATCTTTGATAATATCAAAGATGTCTCCTTCGTCTTTGTCAGAAGGGTCTTTTTGAGTTGCACTACCAATGATGGCATTGGTTTTTTTCTCATTCATTTGGTTTTCCAAAAATTTAGCAAAAAAAGGCTTTTTAACCTCTTTAGTTGAATGCTTTTTCATGATTCATTAGTTTATAAAGTTAGATAATATGGAGAAAGTTATTTTTTAGATTTCATAGACTACTACTCATTTTGTTACTTCACTATACCAAAATTGTTTCATTACTAGGAACCCACAGTCCCCAGAGTTCATCACTATCAGAAGGATACTTCAAAGAATAGTAAGGATACCAAGCTCCTTGTACTTTCTTTTCATCAATTTGATTTTCCAAAAACTTAGCAAAGAAAGGTTGCTTTTTTTTTTGATTCTTTTTTCATGATATTAAGAATTTATAAAGTAAAAAAATAGGTCATTGGATTTCTCAACACATAATAAAAAATCATTATAATTAGATTATATGCTGTAAAATTAAGGAGAAAGAGAGAAGATAAAAATTACATTTTCAAGGCAATGTTTGGGAGTATAGAGTAGTAATAACATTGCTTTTCTCAAATTAGGAGCTAATATAAAGAAGTTTACTTATAAAAGCAAGATATATAAATAAAAATAGTTCTTTATAGCTATATAGATTACAAGGTAGTTTTACGATTATAGGCGACCCGTCTAAAGTTGCTACGATTATTGCCCCATTTTACAATCAAAGAAAAAAGGTGTCGCTTCAATCGGATTGCTACCCCCGAAAAGAAGAGGCAATCCGATTGATAAAGAGAAAGGAGTCCATTCATATAAATCAATCGGATTGCTGGCGCACTACTTGGTTAGCAATCCGATTGAAACGAGGAACCCTTTCTTTTTTTTACAATGAAAGTAAGTTGGCAACTTTAGACAGGTTGCCCAATAGGCTATCCTAAAAAACAAAAACGAGCAACCTTTGTGGAAAGATTACTCGTTTTGTCTATTCTAAATACACAAAAAAATTACTATGTCTAGTTTGACTAAAACTATTTTTATTTTTTGACAGAAAATTATTCTATCACACATTTTTTCATCATACTTCCTGCATCGCTATTCAAATGAATCCAATAAGTACCCAATTCTAAATCATCTATATCCATTTCTAATATGTGCATTCCTTTGGCTGTTTTTTGATGTTGGATCAACGATTTAGTAAAAGTTCCATCCATATTTTTTAGCTGCATTTGTACCACTGTAAATTTAGGAATAAAATATTCAATATACAACTTTTTTGAATTTACTTTTATAAGCGTTTTTATGTTTATATTTATATTTTTAGCCAATACATCATTTTCGATAGAAGACATACTCACCTCACTATCCGTCGTATCACAAGCCACCATATTGACCGTCAATTCCCCTCCTGCTTCTACCTCAAAATTGCTTTGAAGTTCTACTAAATTACCTGCTTGATAAGTAGCATTGACCTCATCCGTTACCATACCATTGGATAAAATTTCTTCATCTGCTTGATACATTCCTTCTCCGACCATTCCTGCTACATACAAAGAACTTGGGCAATAGGGCGAGTACGGAGGTGTTAGATTAATACGTACACAAGCTTGATTGATATGGCAAAGGTTGGGATTGATTTCACCACTAATAGGATTCAATAAAATGGTAATGGCTCCATCTGCCACCCAATTATTAAAAGTCAATGGACTGATGTAAAAACAAAAAGGGGTCAATTCTTCTGAACAATCTAAAGGGGTATTGTAGGTATATCCGATCATCTCATAATTTTCATCAAAGATCTCAAAGACCTCATCTTCACCAGCTACATCTCCCACCACCGTTACACATATTTCAACATCTGCTACATCATTGGGCAAGGTTTCATAATTTTCTGTAATATTGATTACCGTCAAATTACCTGGACCTCCTGCCGAAAACGGATTGAGTATTTGGCATTTATAAGCATACTGTTGTTTGACATCACAACTGGGTAAACAAATCGCATTTTGATAACGATTTCTAAGCAAGTCTCCTGGTTCTTGTCCAAAACCTGCGTTAAGATTAATACCTGGATTTGATCCGCCAGGACGAACTGGGCAACTTGGATCAGTCGAATCATAGGGTCCTAAATGACAATAACTCATGATGGTTCCACCAGAAGCGGGGGGTTCTGGACCTGGTTGGCAGTTATTACTGGGCGGACAATAACAGTTGTCTAAGGCTTGGTCGTTATCAGGTCCCCAAACGCATTCATGGGTATGAGCAGAACCAAAGTTGTGTCCCATCTCATGAGAAAATAAGAATACATCTTGAGAGTAGGTTGGTAAAGGCGTTGTTGTGCCTGTCATACTCATACTCACCGCATAAGGTCCTGCATGTTTGACGGTTCCAGTACTATTACTGGTGTACGTATAATAATCATAACACAAGACATCTCTATAGGCAATTCCTCCACCCAATGTACGACTCGAAATAAAATGCGCCAATCGACCATCGTAGTCATTTTGGGTAAATTCTGCAAACTTGGCCAACACTTCTGAAGCACTACTAAAATTGACATAGGGGTCTGTTCCCACCCATACAAATGAACTGGACAAAACAACTTGTATCCCTTCATTGGCATAAATAGTCGCTACTTCATTAAAAAGTGAGGTGACATAATTATTAGCATTTTCCAAATCAAATCCAACATCACAAAATAATTTAAAGTCCATTTCGATATAAACCTCAACACAATGACTGGTCGAATCTACCACTATATTTTTGTCAAGAATAGTTGGCAAATTACTTTCAGGCAATAATTCTTTTTGAGAAGAATAACAAGAAACTGTCGGAGGGGAGACCAGTTCCTTGTCATTGTATAAAACATATAATTGGGAGGATTGCGGCATTTTCCCTAGCACATAATTACCTTTTTCGTCTGTAATCAATGCTCTTATGTGGTCGTTAAAAATGCTAAGCGTTACGCTTGAATTGGGATTGTCTTTGATGATTCCTCTGTAAAAAATACCAGATGAATTTTCAAAAGACAACTGTTGTCCTTCGCTGGTTTGGAGATAATAGTCATCAGTCGTCACAGAAACCTGAGTCACTTCCAATTCAATAAACTTAGAAGCATTTACAGGAATATTTAAGGTGAAATTTGGAGGATTTTCCCGATATAAATGTTCCAATGTTTCCGCCTCTAAATGTAGGGAAACAGCACTTCGTACATGGTTGTGTAGATTTTCATTGAGTATTTTATCTTCATTAAATTCAAATAATTTTATGGATGAGAAATCGGCTTTGGCTCTTTGTTTTTCAATGAGCTGTGCCACTTTTTTAGAAGAAGAAGTCTGAACGGGAGGAAGGTCTAAACGTGTTCTTTCGATTAAATCTTGTGCATTCAAGGCATACGTATAGCAGACCCAGAACAATATTAGTTTTGTTAGGTATTTCATGACTTAGCGTAAATGTAAATAATACGCCTTTGGAATTAATAGTTTTTTTCTTTAGGAGCAAACGTTTTATCTTTCATCGCTGTGGAAGGTCCCGCTATCCGTTCTTATTGCTGCTGCCAACACCACAACCCACGCCCACTCACAAACGCAGCAATACCACTACTATCGGGGCTAGGTCGTTACGGTCTCTACTTCTATGGACTGTATTAAAAATTCCAAGAGGTATATTGATAATGACAATAAAGAATAAAAAAATAAAAAAGGAGGGGATTATTCATACTGTTTAAAACAGCACATGAGTATCTATCTCTAAATAATGAGTACGCCTATAAAAGGACTATCATTTATACATAGATACATAATAAACCACAAAAAATCTGCGAATGTTAGTAAAGGTCGCTATACTATAGCTATCTAATCAGGAAAAAACAGTGTGTGAATTTGTTGGGGTAAAATTCAAAGGAGAGGAAAGTATTTGCGTAAATGCTTTAGTTGCAAATACAGTACAGCTAATACATAAGGATAGAAGGGTGTGCCTAAATGCACCAAAAAAACATTCTAAAAAATCAAAATACTATGAGGTAAGTTATAGAGAAAAGATGGTGTAAATGTTTTTCAATAATTAACTTACAGTCACAATTGCGGGATAAAGGTAATAAAAATCTGCGAGGTTCTGCAACTTTTTTGACAAGAAAAAACGAAAAAATTTATATGTTTTTTATATTCATATTTAAACGACTAATAAATGTAACATTATAAATAAGATATTATCATGGTTGTATTTTTAAAAAATTCAAATATTTACATTTCTAAACCATTTTAGACTCTATCGTTTCATTTGACAAATGCTGTCTCAATGTAAGACAAGCTCAAATTAAATTCTAAAACAGTTCTGTTACTATAGGGACAGACTGCAACAACCTAGCCCCGATAGAAGTGGTATGAATGCGAAAATAGGACATTTTTTAGAAAAATGTCCTATTTGGAGTATTCATAAGAACGGATAGCGGGACTTGCCAACACGACGAAGCCACCAACCTTTCGCTCCAAAAATAAAAATAGTTAATTTACTACAACCTCAAAGCGTTTATTACTCTCTCCTACCTCAAAGATATATAAACCTGCCTTCAAATTCAATGGACTTATATCAAAAAGACCCGTAGCATTTAAAGGATAAGTTCCTATTAACTTTCCAGCATTTGTATAGACATTCAAAGTCTTTTGAGTCACTTTATCTTCTAAATTAAACTTAATTTTACCTTGTTTTGAAACAGGATTGGGATACACTTTATCGGTAGAAAGTGAAGAAATAGTCGGTAAATGCACCCCAATTTCCTCCGATCCCACAATAGGAAAAATAGCGTCATATTGTTCTTCCAATAAGTCCGCATTTTCAAACAAAGGATCAATATTAATAGATGTACCTCCATTGACATGGGGTTGCCAAAGAATCGCTAAAGTAAGCGTTTGTACTTCATTGGGTTCTAAACGAATAGGACCAACAGACAAAACATATTTTCCAGCACCTGACACTAAACCTTGACTCATCATCGACCAACCATCAATATCTAAAGGATGACTCGGATAAACGTAAGGAAAAATATCTTCTTCCTCATAATTGGGATTGTAGCCATCTCCTCCATAGGTCACAGGTACACCGTCTCGCCAAATACCTCTCATATAGTTATAGTAATCTTGTGGAAGTCTTGGATAACTGTGGGGTGAAGAAGGTCCGTGATAGTCAATAAATGCAGACAAATCGACTTCTTCATTGGATTCATTTTGGATACTTTTCACTATTTTTATAGCGATGGCAGGAATACTATCACCACTGCCATAACCTGCATAGCCTTGATCGAAAGTATCTTGGTTATAAATGTACGCCATCTTTCGTTCCACATCACAACCAGCGTAATCATCAGAGTATTCTCCCAATTGACCAGAAATCCAAACGCCTACATAAAAACCCTCTATAGTTTCTTCGCCTTTGTAGTGTAAGGTATAATCATAAAAAGTGGCATTGTTTAAATAGTCATCGCTACTTTTGGAATAAGCCATCACTTGTGTTTCCATATTCAATGGATATTTAGATTGGGACTCTAAATGCAAGGTGGCATCATTGTACACCCACCATATATTTTGGTCTCCTTTGATGATGGGGAAATCTCCGTCAAAAGGATTGTATGTACCATCTTGGTTGTAGTCGATAAATGGGGCTAAATCTTGGTCGGGTGCTTGTGCTGTACCGTCTTGAAAGTGTGGATTGTTGCGTCCTGGATAGTTTAAAATACTAGTGGGTATTTGATCGGCGGAGATATTGCCGTCTGTATTTTGGTAGATTTCGATAAAGTCCTCTACGTCTGTTTTGGAGATTTCCCAAAAGTCATTGAAGAGTCGATTGTCAATCGTTTCGTCTTCTTCTAAAATAGGACCTGCGAAAAAGTCATTGCCTCCTTGTCGGTAGGTTTGGGCAGCTACTCGCAACTTGCCTTGATCGTCAATACCGCCCATCCAAAGTGCTACTCCGTCTAAGGCTTTGTGTACAGAACCTTTGGGGACTTTGTAGTTGTCATTGGAATTGTTGAAAAAACTGCTTCCGCCATTGTATAGTAACGCATCGACATTGTTGTGATCTAAATGGGTATAAGCTGTGCCTGTTTGATAAAATTGTTTTTGCTTCATCAAACTAGACCAACCCACATAAACAGGCTCATTATTTTCATCCATTAAAACATTGTTAATTGGTACTTGAGGACGAAAAGCGTCTAGAGAGTCGCCATTTTCATTGATGATGTAGGCATAATCTTGAGCAATGATGTACTCATTTTCTGAAAGAGGGGCAATGATTTTATTGGCGGATAGGGGATACATACTCCCTAATTCTTGGACAAAATGGGAAGGATAATTTTGTACCCAGATAAGTTCGCCCATTGGGTTGATTCTAATGACTGAAGTGTTATTAGTTGAGCTTGAACTGCTTTCTATATTACCTGATCCTACAATTAAAAAATCTCCATTGTTTGTCTCTATAATTGACGTGGCGTAACCACTTTCTCCATACGTTTGTTCCCAAATTATCTCGCCATTACCATTTATTTTATTGACCCAAAAACCTCGTTCATTGGTAGCACCTTTTGATCCGACAACTATATAATCTCCATCGCTGGTTTGAATGATGTCATTAAAAAAATCTGCTCCTTCGCTTCCATAAACCCTACTCCATTCAATGTCACCGTCAGGTGATATTTTTAACAGCCATCCGTCTGTTCCGTCATCATTTTCGGGGAGATCGAAATCTTCGGAATCAGTGTATCCTGCTATTAAAAAGCCTTCATCTTCATTACCTATTATCTTTGTACAATTATCGTAATCAGAACCACCATAGGTTCTTTGCCAAATCAAATTTCCTTCTAAATCTATCTTTATTAACCAGACATCTATCTCGCCCAAAAAATTATTGATATTGCCATCGTCTGACATAATATCTCCAGCTATTAAATAGCCGTCTTCTAAGGCTATTATTCCTTTTGTCTCATCATATTCGCTTCCACCATAGGTTTTTTCCCAGAGTTTATCGCCATCTTCATTCACTTTAGCTATGTAGTAGTCGGCATTGAAATTAAATACTTCGTCTTCTACATCTTTGTATCCAACCACGACATATTCTCCATTTCCAATGTTAACAGCGTCGTATAAATAAATGGCTTCTAAACTATCTCTTACATTGGCATACCATTCGACTTGTCCGAAAGTAGGAAGGCTGAAAAATAAAAAAATTGCTAGTAATATTTGTTTCATGTTTAAAGGGTTTTAAGTGATTAATAACTTTATGAGATAATTATGTGTTGTTAGTTGAAAAGCGATGAATCCGATGTCGGCAAGGGAATGAATTCCCTCGCTCAGTAACTTTCAAAATGAGATGAAAATAACAAGGGTTCAGTCCCGAAAACAACGCCCAATAGGAATGTGTACAAAATAAGTTCTTAGATTAGATATGACATTTCTTTGAGAAATGTCATATCTGGAACGGCTAAATTACGACTTTATTTCGTACCTATTCCTAAGT
>JAHDBB010000227.1 GCA_020630635.1 Chitinophagales bacterium | reverse complement strand
ATAATTTTACCTTCAATTCCTCTATCTCCAAATCCAGGCGCAATCAAAACCCCATTGACTTCTGCTAATAAGTCCGCTACATTATTTTTATTAATATTTTCAGAGTGAATACTTTTGACGTTGACTTTGCAATCATTGGCAACTCCTGCATGGACAAAGGCTTCTAAAATGGACTTATAAGCATCTTGTAACTCAATATATTTTCCAATCAAGCCAATAGTAATTTGTTGAGAAGGAGCTTCTAGTTTTTCCAAAAAATTGGACCAATCATTGAGATTGGGTTTTTGGCGGACATTGATACGAAGCTTATCTAAGACAATACGATCTATTTTTTCCTTAAACATCAACATCGGAACATGGTAAATAGAAGACGCATCTAAGGCTTCTATGACGGCATTGGCATCTACATTGCAAAATAATGCTAACTTGCTACGAAGCTCAGGAGAAAGTTTGTGTTCAGTTCGACAGACGAGTACATCAGGAGAAACCCCATTTTTGGCAAGCTCTTTGACAGAATGTTGTGTAGGCTTTGTTTTGAGTTCGGCAGCCGCTTTGAGATAAGGAATGAGGGTCAAATGGACAACTAGGCAATTGGTAGAACCCATTTCCCAGCGCAGTTGTCGCAAGCTTTCAATATAAGGCAAGGATTCAATATCGCCAACGGTTCCGCCCAATTCAGTAATGACCACATCATATTGACCTGTATTGCCCAAAAGCATCATACGGCGTTTGATTTCATCGGTAATATGAGGAATGACTTGGACCGTTTTTCCTAAGTATTCGCCTTTTCTTTCTTTTTCGATAACCGATTGATAAACCCTTCCTGTGGTGACATTATTGGCTTGTGAGGTGTTGATGCCCAAAAAACGTTCATAATGTCCTAAATCCAAGTCAGTTTCAGCACCGTCTTCTGTTACATAGCATTCGCCATGTTCATAAGGATTGAGTGTGCCAGGATCAACATTGATATAGGGATCAAACTTTTGGATAGTTACCCTAATGCCTCTAGCTTGTAGTAGTTTCGCTAAGGAGGAAGCGATGATGCCTTTTCCTAAGGAAGAGGTAACACCACCTGTTACGAAGATATGTTTAGTCATCATGGGAGATTCATTTTTTCTGGTCAAAAAAGCAGGGAAGATTTTAGCTTAGTTTAAAAATTTTTTTCCAAAAAAGCAATTTATTTTTAATTGAAGGCAAAAATAGCATAAAGTATGTTTCCTTAATGTTAATTTTTTAGAACTGCTGGAACTAAGAAGTTGTGAACTCAACGATCTAGCCCCGATAGTAGTGGTATTCGTGTAGGTAGCGTTGGCTTAGAAAAATTTAGCGACACGAATGAGAACGGATAGCGGGACTTTCTGTAACGATGAAAGAAAAGCCTTTCGCTCCTAATAATCATAAAAAAGATAAGCTTTACTTCATTCTTTAGGATGAAGCCAGATAAGAACCCAAAAGTCACCATCACTTGTCACTCTTACAAAATACCCAAAATGAAACACCTAACTATTTTATTGACCCTTTTAATGAGTTGCGGCATTTTCTCTCAAAAACGACCCGTATTGATACCGATGCCACACTCTTTGGAATGGCGAACAGGACAATTTGAACTGACCGCTAAAACTGACTTACTTTATGAAGGAGATTTAGAAAATGAAGCTCGATACTTAGCGGATATTTTGAACCAAGCAACGGGTTTTGAAATGGAACCTCAAAAAGAAGGAAAGGAAAATAAAAACCCTATTCTTTTGAAAATTGATCCGACCATTGAAGAGAATAAAGAAGCCTATCAACTTAAAGTAACTACAGAAAAAGTGACCTTGATAGGAGCGAGCCCAACAGGTGTTTTTAGAGGAATCCAAACCCTTTTGCAACTGTTACCACCAGCGATTTATGGAAAACAAAAATCAGAAGAAAGTTGGAAAATTCCAGTGGTTTCTATCACAGATAAACCTCAATTTCAATGGAGAGGAATGTTGCTAGATTGCAGTCGGCATTTTATGGAAAAAGACTTTGTAAAGCGATACATTGATCTCTTAGCTTACCACAAAATGAATACCTTACATTGGCATATTACAGAGGATCAAGGCTGGAGAATTGAGATCAAAAAGTATCCCAAATTGACCGAAGTAGGAGCGTGGCGTACCGAAAAAGATGGCACTCGTTATGGAGGATTTTATACCCAAGAAGAGATCAAAGAAATTGTGCAGTATGCAGTCGATAGACATATCAACGTCGTTCCAGAAATCGAATTGCCAGGACACAGCCAAGCCGCCTTAGCCGCCTATCCCGAATATTCTTGTACAGGAGGTCCGTTTGAAGTAGAAACTGAATGGGGTGTTTTTCGAGAAATTTACTGTGCAGGCAATGATGGAACTTTTGAGTTTTTAGAAAATATTCTAACCGAAGTTATCGAACTGTTTCCATCTCCCTATATTCATATTGGTGGCGATGAAGTTCCAAAGTATCGTTGGGAACAATGCGCTAAATGTCAAAAACGGATGAAAGATGAAAAGCTTCATGATACTCATGAGTTACAATCCTATTTTATCAAACGCATCGAAAAGTTTTTAGCTGCCAACCATAAACGCTTAATCGGTTGGGATGAAATATTGGAAGGTGGATTGGCAGAAGGAGCGATTGTACAGTCTTGGCGTGGTATGAATGGAGCCATCGAAGCCATTAAAACAGGACATCCAGCCATCGTTTCACCGACGAGTCACGCTTATTTTGACTACGACTTAAAATCCATTGACCTTGAAAAAGTTTATAGTTTTGATCCCATTCCCAAAGAAGCAGACGAAGAACAAAAGGCTTTGATTTGGGGAGGCGAATGCAATATGTGGTCTGAACGTGCGCCACAAGAATTAGTTGATAGCAAAGTGTTTCCAAGAATTTTGGCGATGACAGAAGTGTTGTGGACTTATCCAATGGCACGAGATTATGAGCAGTTTTATCAGCGTGTTCAACGGCATTATCCTCGCCTCAAAGTGATGGGCGTGCAATATGGTTTTGAGACGATGCCCGTACATTTAGAACATTATTTTCAGCCCGATGGAAGTGCCGAGTTGCGTCTAAATGCAGGAACGCCAGAATTGAAATTGTGTTATACTTTGGATGGGACAACACCCAATGAACAATCGAAAATTTATCGTATTCCGATTGAGCCTAAAGATTCTTGTTTTGTGAAAGTACAAGCGTATAAGGAAGGCAAAACCTATGGAGAGGTCTTTGAACAAGCCTATGAACCGCATCAAGTTTTGGGCAAACAAGCGGATTTATTGACGACTTATAGCAGTCATTACACAGGTGGAGGCGACAAGGCTTTGGTCAATGGTTTGCGAGGTTCTACCGATTTTCGAGATGGCAATTGGCAAGGGTATCAATACGATGATTTGGTAGTGGTTTTCGATTTGCGAGATCAAGAACTCAACTTTAGTGAGGTGAGTGTAGGCTTTTATCAATACAACAATTCCTGGATTTTCTTGCCCAAAATGTTGATGGTAGAAGTCTCCCAAGATGGCAAAAATTTTAAGCAAATCGCCCACGTTGATAACGAGATTTCGCCCAAACAAAGAGGCAAGTTTTTACATGAGTTGCAAGCAAAATTTTCTCCACAGTCAGCGAATTACTTAAGGGTGACGGCTAAAAATATCCAATATTGTCCAGATTGGCATGAGGCAGCAGGAAGCAAAGCATGGTTATTTGTAGATGAGATTTTAGTGAAATGAAAAGAGTGACAAGTTTGTAGTGACTGTTAACTTATTCTATTTTGGGAGATAGCGTTTTTTGATTTGGGCGTGTCCCTAACGGGTCGGGCTGTTCAGGGCTACGCTATCGCTTCGGTACTGCGTACATCGGCTAACGCCTCTCCCTTACCATCCCTCACGCAGCCATCGTATTCGCCGAAATTTTTTTTTGAAAAAGAAAAAATCCCGTAGAAATATCAATACTTCTACGGAATCTTAAATAATTATCTTTGGGTTATTTAAACCTCCATAATATCATTGATGATAATATTTCCATCTTTATGGGCTTCCCAATAAATGCCATCTAATAAGTCACCATCTCCACCGTTGATAGTCTCTTGTTGATTATCAGAAAGCAAAGTTATTTTGTTTTCTTTTAGAAAGTTGTTAATAGACTTTTTCATTTTCTAAGTTTTTAATGTTGACAAATTAAGGTTCTATCTGTTGTATTTAATGAGCAGACCATCCTGATACATCTTCATCAAATTTGTGCAATAAATCATCTTGATGTATGATGGTATCACCTCCCTTTACGACTTCTTTTTGAGTGTTAGAAAGAGTAGTGATTTTATTTTCCTTTAAAAATTTTGAAATTGATTTTTTCATGGGATTAAATTTTTTTAATGTTAATAAATTAAGGTTCATGTTGTATTTAAGGAGCAGACCATCCTGATACATTTTCATCAAATTTTTGCAATAAAACATCTTGATGTATGATAGGACTTCCACCATTGACGACTACTTTTTGAGTGTTAGAAAGTGTTTTAACTTTTTTATCTTGTAAAAAATTTGAAATTGATTTTTTCATGGGATTAAATTTTTTTAATGTTAAGAAAATAGGATAAATATTGAAGTGAAAGATTTACCTAATTCTGGCAATTCTTTAAATTCTAAAAAAATCTGTTCAAGTAATTAACTGGCACGAAGAAGTACAGACCTCAACGATCTAGCCCTGATAGGAATGGTATGGCTGTGAAGCATGATTTATTGGAAAGGCTAGAGCAGCCATAAGAATGGATAGCAGGACATTCCGTTACGACGAAGTATTTTACCTGTCGCTCCTAAAACAAATTAAAGAAGAAAAAATATTTTACCTCATTCTTGAGGATGAAGTAATGAAAGAACCGAAGAAGTTACCTGCTCATATTGAGAATAATAATAGTTTTATCAGGTAAGAAATCAGAAATGAAGTTATTCATATTTGGGTTTTTGGGATAAGTAATTCCTAAATATATATAAGTTGTTTGGCATTGTCAAATAAAATTCATCTTTTAACACAAAAAACATTTCAACATTTATTTTCATAGCATTCCAAAAATCATGTTATATTTGAAAACATGAAATACCACATACCTGAAGCCTATAAAGAACTCTATTGGTCAACCATTGGTTTTGTGGTGGTGGTGATTATCGGAACATTGGGTTATCCCTTGTTAGTAGATGGCATTACTTTATTTGATGCCTTCTATATGACCATCATCACCATCTCCACCATTGGCTATGGCGAAATGTTTGACTTGACAGGTAACATCCCTGCTAGAATCTTCACCATCTTTTTAGCTTTTGTTGGAGTAGCTATTTTGACCTATTTCCTTTCTTACATTACAGCAGCCTTGTTAGAAGGGCAAATCAATAAATCTTTTAAAACTGCACGAATGGAAAATAAAATCGACAAAATGGTTGGGCATTATATTATCTGTGGATTGGGACGAGTTGGAAATTATATTGCAGGAGATTTACAAGATGAAGAAGTTGAATTGGTTTGTGCAGATAAAAATGAAGAACAAGTTATCAAATTGCAAGAAGAACATCCAAAAGTTCCTGTTTTGATAGGTGATTGTACCCAAGATGAATTTTTAATCAAATTGGGAGTCAAAAAAGCCAAAGGGATTTTTGTAACAACTAGAGATGATAACGCCAACTTGATGATCGTTCTCACAGCACGCCAACTGAATCCCTATATCAATATCGCCGCTGTTTGTCATTTTAAGTCACATGAAGCCAAACTCAAAGCAGTTGGAGCCAATAGCGTCATTTTACCTTCTGAAATGGGCGCATTGCGAATGGCTGGTGAAATGCTCAAACCCAATGTGACTACTTTTTTAGATATTTTATTGTTGGATGAAGAAAAGAATTTAAATATAGAAGAAATAAAAATGGGAATCGCTTGTGCAGGAAAAACATTGGGGAATTTTGTAGAACAAAAAGACGGGCTTATCTTAGGCATCAAAGAAAGAAAAGAATGGAAGTTTAACCCAACATTAGATTATCCATTGACAGCCGATAGCATTATTGTAATGGTCACCACTCCACAAAAACGAAAAGCTATCGAACAAAGTATTTTAACTCAAAAATAACAATACTATGAAATACTACTCTATTTTATTGGCGATTTTACTAGCCTTTATTAGCAACGATATAAATGCACAAGGTGAATATCTAAGCGATGCCGATTTTAAAATGTCTGCTTTTGGTGGACCATTGGTCGAGTTTTCAGTATTATCAGATGAATTAGCCGTAAGTTCTGGATTGAGTGGAGCCGTATTATTCAATCAAGCGTGGTTTTTAGGAGGCTACAGTATATCTTCTGCCAGCAATATATCGACTTTCGATGAAAACATTCCCGACAATTTAGTCAATGTATCCTTCGACCATCGAGGATTTTGGACAGGCTATTTTTTCCAACCCAAAAGATTGGTACACATTGCGATAGGAGCCAAAGCAGGTTGGGGCAATGTTATACTTAACGAAGGAACCAGCAACGAAATTCGAGACAATCTTTTTGCAGTCACGCCCCAACTATCAGCCAACCTCAATATTGCCCGATGGTTTCGTTTAGGTTTTGGTGCAGGCTACCGATTAGCCACAGGAGTCGAAAATCAATACTATACAGATGAAGATTTTACAAGTCCAGTTGGAACATTGACTTTCAAATTTGGATGGTTTGGACAAGAAGTTTATTAGATATAAAAAATGGATAAGTAAAGAACCGAAATTTGTTAAATTTCCACAAACCACATTCGTGTATTCGTGGCAAAATCAAAATGTGCCAAAAACAACACAATGAAAAATACCCCTATATTATCCCCATTCCTCCAATTCATTGCCTTCTTAACCCTGTTTGGCTCATTCCAATTACAAGCAGAAGATACTTTAGCCATTCAAGATAAAATAGAAAAAAAATATCTAATAGAACAACGAAATTTTGATACTACTCAATTAGTCAAGTATCAAAATGATCCTGAGTTTTTTTATGACAAATCCATCAAAAAAGATACAGGTTTAGCGTCCAGTCTTTGGTATTGGCTTGAAAAAAAACTCAGAGAACTATTCCAGTATCAAGGAGTCAGTCGCACATGGGAAATACTCAAATACACCATTTTTGGTCTATTGTTACTCTTTGCCCTTTCCAAACTTTTAGGTATGAATTTAGGGAATATCTTCTATCAAAGAACACCAACCAATGCCTTACAATACGAAACCATCGAAGAGAATATCCATGAGATGAATTTCAATCAGCTTATTCAAGAAGCCATTGACCGAAAAATGTATCGAAAAGCAGTCAGGCTCTATTATCTCAAAACACTCAAAGTTTTATCTGATAAAGAGATAATCCAATGGAAAATTAACAAAACTAATGGAGATTATCGAACCGAGATTCAAGCGACTCAATATGCCCAATCCTTTGAAGAAATCACTTTTTTATTCGACCACATTTGGTATGGGGAATTTGCCATCAATGAGACTGTATTTAAAAATACCCAAAGCAAATTTCAAAACTTCATCCAACAAATCGCCAGAGGCTAAATAAATGAAACGTTATTTTCCATATCTCCTCCTAATTTTTATGTTGGTTGTCGTTTCCATTATCGAAGTCAACAAACCCAAACCCATTGATTGGCGACCCACCTATTCCAGTTACGATAAAATTCCCTATGGCAACTACGTATTATACGATCTCTTAGAAAACATTTTTCCATCCAATGTCGAGGTCGTACATCAGCCGATTTACAATCAGTTATACACCATTGGATGGGAAACCCAAGAACCGAGTAATTATCTATTCATCAATGAGCGTTTTATATTATCTGAATTGGAAGCCAAAAAACTCTTACCCTATGTGGAGGAAGGAAACCATGTTTTTATTGCCGCCAATTATTGGGAGATAGAAGATGGAATAGCAGATACATTAGACTTTGATATTGATTACGGAGGAACACTCTTTTGGAGCGTACCAGATGACACAACAGAACAACAAGAAGGCTCTAATTTTTTGCATGTTGACCTAAAAACGGAAAATGGGTATCCCTTAAAAAAAAGTCGCTACCAGTTTTATTTTTCCAAACTGGATACAGCTTATATGGAAGTTTTAGGAGTCAATGAAAGGGAAGAACCTAATTTTATAAAAATCAATTATGGAGAAGGAGCTTTTTTACTAAGTTGTGTACCAGAGCATTTCACCAATTACAATATGCTACACAAAGACAATGCAGAATATGTAGCCAAAGTATTATCCCATTTACCCAATCAAACCACCTATTGGGATGAATATTACAAAGTGGGTCGTCGAGAATCACAGACCATTTTCCGATACATCCTAAGTCGTCCAGCTCTCAAATGGTTACTCTATATGAGTCTTTTGTCATTGGTCTTATTTATCATTTTTGAAGCCAAGCGAAAACAGCGCATTATTCCTGTGGTAGAACCACCTCAAAATACCACTTTAGATTTTGTCGAAACAATTTCTGGCTTATATATGCATCAAGAAAATCACAAAAACTTAGCAGACAAAAAAATCTCTTTTTTATACAATTATATCCGCAGCAAACTCTACCTTCGGGACATCGAAATGACCAACGATTTTTTCAAACGTTTATCCATCAAGTCAGGGGTCAAAGAAGACGAAATCAAGCAACTGTTTCAACTCATCCGAAACATCCAAATGAAAAATGAGATATACGACACAGAGTTAGTGGTACTCAATAAACGGATTGATGAGTTTTACCAAAAAGTCGAAAAAGCAGATCAAGTTTTTAATGGATGATTTTTAGGAGCGAAAGGTTTGGTGCTTCGTCGTTATAGAAAGTCCCGCTATCCGTTCTCATTCGTGTCGCCTTCTACCGCAAGTCTTTTCGACTTGTGGTCTTAAAGCCTTCCACACGAATACCACTACTATCGGGGCTAGCTCGTTGAGGACAGAACGCTTCACCAACTAAAACACCTTAGAATTTATAATTTAAATCATTTAGGTCTATCTTGAAAACTCAACCATTTAATCCTAAAAATTAATTTCTAAAACAAAAACCCTAAAATAAATAAAAATATATTAATGCATAAAAAGTGACGGATTCCAAGAAAAATAACTAAAGAAAGTGAACTATTTTGAGCAAAATAGAGGTTAAAGAACTGGATTCTAAGTGAAAGATCAGAAATAAACTATTCCAAAATGGGACTAAGAGATTTTTTG
>JAHDBB010000226.1 GCA_020630635.1 Chitinophagales bacterium | reverse complement strand
TGGCTACCCGTCTAAGTTTGCCATGATTATAGCTCCATTTTACAATCAAAGAAAAGAAGGTGTCGCTTCAATCGGATTGCTAACCTAGAACAGAAGAGGCAATCCGATTGATAAAGAGAAAGGAGTCTATTAATATAAATCAATCGGATTGCTGGTTCATACGGGAAGACCCATCCGATTGAAACGACTTACCCTTTCTTTGATTGTAGGCAACTTTAGACGGGTAGCCCTTTATCTTACTCGACATTATTAACTTGAACAACTACTAAGAGATTTTTTGAGTTTTGGGCGGTTCGACGTTTCGGCATAGAAGGGCTACGACAAGTATTTGTAACTGGTTCGACATCTCGGAAAAAGTCAGAAAAGGTCAATGTCAAATGGAATAACTTAATTTTTGTTGCATCACTTCAAAAAATCGAGCATTCGTGACAAAACAATCATAGGAGAATCAAAAGTCACTTGTCACCAGCCATCAGTCACTATTAAATCACATCAGAATTGAAAACGTCCCCCCTCGTCCCAATACCAGAGAAAGAACCGCCCTCAAAGACCACAAACCTAGTTGCCCTCCACCTCATAACTCCGCTCAATCCACCCCCCACCAATCACATCATCCCCCTCATAAAACACCGCCGACTGACCAGGCGCAATCGCCTTCACATGCTCATCAAACTCCACCTGCACACGCCCATCTTCCGTACCCCAAATAGACGAAGACATACCCACATCCAAATACCGAATTTTCGTCACCGCCTCCATACCATCCACAGGTAAATTCGCATATTTCACCATATTGATCCCTTTGACAAACATACCATTACGTTGCAATTCATTCACTTCCCCCAAGACCACCGTATTCGTGTCAGGATTAATTTCCGTCACATACATCGGCTTCCCAAGCGCAATTTTCAAGCCCCGTCTTTGTCCAACCGTATAAAAAGGATAGCCCTCATGTTGTCCCACAACTGTACCATCCGCCAACACAAAATTACCGCCATTCACTTTTTCTTCTAGATCCGTCACTCGTCTTTTCAAAAAGCCCCGATAATCATTATCAGGCACAAAGCAAATTTCATAACTTTCCGCTTTTTTCGCCAAAAACTCATAACCCATATCAATCGCCATTTGACGAATATCGCTTTTATGATAATGCCCGACAGGAAACATATTACGAGCCAAGTTTTCTTGTGATAAGCCCCACAAAACATAAGACTGATCCTTCTTTTCATCCTTCCCTTTAAAAATCACATAGCGATCCTTCTCCAAACGTGTTTGAGCATAATGTCCTGTTGCGATATACTCACAATCCAACGCATCCGCCCTTTTACCCAAAGCCGTCCATTTGATATGCGTATTACACATCACACAAGGATTCGGCGTACGACCCGCCACATATTCCTCCACAAAATAGTCAATCACCGAGTCACCAAATTCCTCTCGTATGTCAATAATAAAATGATGAAAACCCATATCCACCGCCACTTGTCGAGCATCATTAATCGAATCCAAGCTACAACAACCCGTCTCCTTTTTCGAGCCACCAGCAGACGCATAATCCCAAGTTTTCATCGTAATACCAATCACCTCATACCCTTGTTCATGCAACAAAGCAGCCGTCACCGTACTATCAATACCGCCACTCATCGCCACCAATATTTTCCCATGTTTACTCATAATCCAAAACTTTAAATAATTTTTTCTAAAATAGCAAGACAGCCAAAAATCACGAACTTGGCAATATCATAAACCATTAAGGACGAACTTTGTAGGAACAGATTGCATCTGTTCTCACGTCTGAACCACAAACTTTTATAAAAAACCAATTTTACTAGAATTAAATTTAAAATAATTTCAAGTTCACATTATTTGATTATGAACGACAGAAATCCTATTAATTCTAAGAATCCTATCATCCTATTCCTTTTTTATTAGGAGAGAATGGTTATTACTCTTTCATCGCAACAGCTCTCCCTGCTATCCGTTCTCATTGCTGCTGCCTTGCTCTACCGCAAGTCTTTTCGACTTGTGGCTCAAAGCCAACCCACAAACGCAGCAATACCACTACTATCAGGTCTAGTTGGTCAAGGACACAACTTCTTAGTTCCAGCTAATGTGCGATTGATTATTAAATTCATCACGAAAAGAACCGAAACGTCACCTTACGTCCCTTTTTAAAACGTCCCATCGTCCCAAGATAGTTACTATCGACTCAAAACCTTCTGCATATAATACGTCTGCGACCCTTCAGGAAAACCCTCTTCCACAGCCACCACATCAAATCCCAGTTTTTTATAAAAATCAGGAGCCTGAAATCCAAATGTATTCAATCGAATCTTATGAAGACACCTTTTCAACGTTTCCCGTTCCACCTGCTTCATCAATTCCGTCCCAATTCCCTTACGACGAAACTCCTTACGCACCACCAAAAAATTCACATACATCCATCCCCAATAAGATTCCCCATACAATCCACCAAGCACATTCCCTCGTTTATCCTTCACCACCATCTCCAATCGAACAGGTGACTCATAATTTTGAAGAGCCTCTTGATTATACTTCCACAACAACTGTCCGATTTGCCTACGAGTATCAAGATTACATTTCTTAGAGATGTGAATAGTATATTTCATAATTAATTTTTGGTAGTAAAACTTTCTCCACCAGTCAAAACAAAATCATTCTTAACTTTGTTCCCACTATACATCAGTATCAAAACAAGTCAAAACTACAATTCGTGCATTTGTGGCAAGAACCAAGTTAGAACCGTAATTCGTGTATTCGTGACAAAAATCACATAAGAACCGAAAGTCACCAACCACTTGTCACTCTTTTTCATTTGGCAAAACATAAGTCAGAACCGAAAGTCACCCATCAATACATCACACAAAAGTACGACAAAAACCCGTCTTTATGCTAAAAATCGCTTGGCTACCCATCTACAAACACCCATTACCCCAAAAACACCGCTTCCCCATGCTCAAATACGAGCTACTCCCCGAACAATTACTCTATGAAGGGACAGTCACAGAAGACAACTTCTTTGAACCCACTCCTTTACCAGAAGTCCATCTATTAAAAGCCCATGACTACGATTATTGGCAAAAACTCCAAAGTCTTTCATTAACCAAAGCAGAAATTAGAAGAACAGGTTTTCCATTATCGAAAGCCTTAGTCGATAGAGAAGTCAGCATCATGAACGGAACCCTCGAAGCAGCCAAATATGCCCTTCAATATGGTTGCGGCTTCAATATTGCAGGAGGAACCCATCATGCTTTTACCGATAGGGGAGAAGGGTTTTGCCTGCTCAATGACATAGCCATAGCAGCCCACTACTTATTAGACGAAGGCTTAGTCCAAAAAATATTAGTCGTAGATTTAGATGTACATCAAGGCAATGGAACTGCCCAAATCTTCCAAAATGACCAGCGAGTCTTCACATTCAGCATGCATGGAGCCAAAAACTATCCCATGCACAAAGAACAGTCAGATTTAGATATAGGTTTACCCGATGGCGCAACCGATGACTTATACCTCAAATTATTAAAAGAAAATTTAGCGATTTTACTAGATACAGTCGAACCCGATTTCATCTTTTTTCAATCAGGGGTAGATGTCCTAAAAACCGATCAATTAGGACGCTTAGGAATGAGTATAGAAGGTTGTAAGGAAAGAGATAGAATCGTATTAGAAGCCTGTAAGCGAGATGGCATTCCAGTCACCGCAAGTATGGGAGGAGGCTATTCCAAAAGAATCGCCGACATCATAGAAGCCCACGCCAATACCTATCGCCTAGCACAAAATATCTTTTTTTAGTTACTCTGAACAAATTATTGCAAGACGCTTTAGAATTTTATTTATGAAGTCGGAAGATAATTGTTCACCAGAAAAACGAACTTTTCTGGCGCACCAATCTAAATTACGGATATGATCTGTTAATACTACTCCTTTTACTGAGATGTCTTCAGGAAGGCTAATTTCACCTACATAGCCTTTGATACTTTTAGTAATGGGACAATTAATAACCAGACCTGTAATATCATTATATTTAGTATTAGAGATTACAATAGCAGGTCGTTCACCACCTTGTTCATGACCTTTAGTGGGGTCAAAGGAAATCCAAATGATGTCTCCTCTTCTAGGGATATATTCCATATTAGTCTGTATTTTCTTCTTCCCACCATCGTTCTTTTCCTACATAATCTTCAATTTGTTCTCCATGTCTCTGGGAACGATTCATATTAACTAATAGTTCATCTAATGTTGGCTCTGTTGGTATGGGACGTAATATAATTTGATCATCTTGTGTGATTATTTCATATTCTTGTTCTGGTAATAGAGACATTTCTTTTACTAATCCATGTGGAATACGGATGCCGAGACTATTACCCCATTTTTTTATTTTGATAGTCATAAGATTTTTTATACAATTATACAATGTATAACTATCAAATGCAAGCCCATATATCAAAAACATGTTGTAATTTTGTACCATCAACATTTAAAAACTACATGAGTACACCAGAAAACATCTTTCCCGTCTTTGACCAAATCTTACAAAGAGAAGACAAGGAAAAAATGCTACAACAACACGCCAAAGTGATTTGGATGACAGGCTTGTCAGGAAGCGGTAAAACGACTATCGCCAAGCAGTTAGAACACATTTTGCACCACAAAGGCTTTTTGACTAAGCTACTGGATGGCGACAACATACGCTCTGGTATTAACAACAACCTGACCTTTTCAGCCGAAGACAGAGCCGAAAATATTCGACGAATTTCGGAAGTTTCCAAACTGTTTTTAAACTGCGGTGTTATTTGTATAAACTGTTTTGTATCGCCAACCAACGATATTAGACACAAAATCATTGAGATTGTCGGAGAAGAAAATGTCTTGATGGTTTTTGTCAATACACCTTTGGAAGTGTGTGAGGCAAGAGATGTAAAAGGCTTATATGCCAAAGCTCGAAAAGGCGAAATTCCCAACTTTACAGGGATTTCAGCACCTTTCGATGTACCAGATATGCCCTACATTGAAGTCAAAACAGAGGGCTTAACCGTCGAAGAGTCCGCCCAACAAATATTAGATAAAGTACTCCCTCACTTAAATGTAGAGGATAGTAAAGAAGAGGAATAATTAGGGCTTTACTCAATTCTTTAGGATTGAGTAACAGGCGATAAGAAAGTAGGAACAGATAGCATCTGTTCAAGCTATCAGAACCGAAAAATCTGCTAATCAAAGACAAATGCTTTACTCAATTCTTTAGGATTGAGCTTGGCACTAAGCAGTACTTTCCAAACCCAACTAGACCCGATAGCAGTGGTATTCGTGTAGAAGCATTGGCTTAGGAAAACGTTGGCAACACGAATAAGAACGGATAGCGGGGAGACCCATCACGACGAAGCAAAACACGTTCTCTCCTAAAAGATTTTAGAATTTAAGATTTTAACATTAGAATTTATCTTATTATGAGTGATCCTAAAGTAGTTACCCCTTATAATTCGGACTCAAGCAAAAAGGCACAAGTGGCTGAAATGTTTGACAACATCGCCCACAATTATGATTTTCTTAACCACTTTTTGTCGTTGGGAATTGATAAATTGTGGAGACGAAAAGCCATTAATTTGTTGAAAGAAGACCAGCCCAAAGTGATGTTGGATGTAGCCACAGGAACGGGCGATTTTGCGATTGCCGCTTTGAAATTGAAACCCGAAAAGGTCTTTGGCGTAGATATTTCACAGGAAATGTTGGCGATGGGACAGAAAAAGATGGAGAAAAATGGCTATGATAACGTCATTTCATTGGAAAAAGGGGACTCTGAAAACCTGCGCTTTGAAGATAATACTTTCGATGCTGTAACCGTCGCTTATGGAGTCCGAAATTTTGAAAATTTGGAAAAAGGATTAGCAGAAATCTTTCGAGTGATGAAGCCCAATGCCAAATTAGTGGTATTAGAGTTCTCCAAACCCAAGAAATTTCCTATCAAACAAGGATTTAATTTCTATTTCAAATACATTTTACCCACTTTAGGACGTTTAGTTTCAAAAGACAATCGAGCATATACTTATTTGCCCGAATCTGTCCAAGTTTTTCCAGAAGGAAAAGATTTTACAGACATTCTTCATAAAATAGGATTTAAAAACACTTCATGCAGACCACTCAGTTTCGGAATTTCCTCCATTTACATTGGACAAAAATAGTTTTTACCTTTGTTTTGTTGCTTTCACCCGTATTGACCGAAGCACAAAATCTTATTCATCACGATTCTAAAAAAGTTCACTTTGGAATCCTGTTGGGTTTCAATAGTTCACGTTTTGACGTAGTACATTCTGATGATTTTATCTTGCACGATACCATCAAACAAGTCATTTCACCCAATACTCCAGGCTTTAATTTGGGGATTGTATCCAACTTCAAAGTCACCCGTCGTTTAGATATTCGAGTAATTCCTACGCTTATTTTTGCAGAAAAAATCCTAAGAATTACGGAGTTTCGAGCCGATGGCGATAAGGTAGTCGATAAAACCATTGAGTCGGTTTATTTAGATTTGCCCATTGGTATCAAGTACAAATCAGACAGGTTTTACGACAACTTCCGCTTTTATGTGATGGCAGGTGGCAAATTAGACTATGATTTGGCTTCCAATTCCAAAAAACGAAAGGCAACAGATGTAGTCAAGCTGGGACGTTATGATTATTCGGCAGAAGTGGGCTTCGGCTTTGAGTTTTACTTCCCACTCTTCATTTTCTCGCCCGAAATCAAGCTATCACAAGGGATCAACAATGTCCATGTTCCCACGCCCAATCTCCAATATTCGGACGTATTGGACAAATTACGTTCCCGAACCATCACCATTTCCCTCCAATTTGAGGGCTAATAGGTTCAAAATATTCAAAATAAAACCACTTCAATCGGATTGTTAGCCAAAAAATGAGCTAGCAATCCGATTGTTTTTTTTAGGAGCGAAGGGCAAATTGCTTCGTCGTCACAGAAAGTCCTGCTATCCGTTCTTATCGCTGTTTGGCTCTACCACAAGTCTTTTGACTCGTGAGCTTGGCTTCAACAGCGATACCACTGCTATCAGGGCTATTTTTGAAAGATCTCAACGTTTTAGTATCAGAAATAGGATGAAAGTGACAAGACGTGAGGGGACGTTTACTTTGGAAATAACGATTAAGTTGGTCTTTGAAAAAAGGGAAAACGTCCTATCCTAAAACCAAGAATTTAACCTAAACGTCCCCTCGTCCCCAAACCAAGAATTTAACCTAAACGTCCCTTCGTCCCAAACCTACGAACTGAACCAAAACATCCTCCCACATGATCCACACCTTATTCCTCATTTTATCCATAAACCTCTTAATCCCAGATAACATAAAAGTGGCAAGCGGAAAAGTCATCCGCATCGAAAATTTTATGTCAGAATATGTAACTGCTCGTCACGTAGATATATGGTTACCACAAGATTACGACCAATCAAAAAGCTATGCGACCCTTTACATGCACGATGGTCAGATGCTTTTCGATGCCACACACACTTGGAATCAACAAGAATGGGGCGTAGATGAAAAAATGACCCAACTACTCCAAAAAAATAAGATCAAAGAAACCATTGTCGTTGGTATTTGGAGTTCACCAACTCGTCATGCCGACTATTTTCCCCAAAAACCTTTTGAGCAACTTCCCCAATCTGTCCAAGATTCCTTATATCAAGTCCAACGAGACGAAAACACTCCACTTTTTGCTACCAAAGTCCAATCCGACAACTATCTCAAATTTTTAGTAAAAGAACTCAAACCCTATATGGACGAAAACTTTGCCACCAAAGGCAACCGAGAAAATACCTTTATCGCTGGATCCAGTATGGGCGGTTTGATTTCGATGTATGCCTTATGTGAATATCCCAAAATTTTTGGAGGCGCAGCCTGTCTTTCTACTCATTGGGTTGGTTCTTTACAAACCGAAAACAATCCGATTCCCCGACAATTTATCGAATATTTAGAGCAAAATTTGCCAAAAGCTAAAAAACATAAGCTATATTTCGACTTCGGAACAGAGACCCTTGATACCTTATACGAGCCTTACCAAAATCAGGTAGATGAAGTCATGAAAAACAAAGGCTATAAAGAACCTCTTTGGAAAACCTTAAAGTTTGAGGGAGCCGACCATTCCGAAAAGTCTTGGAATCAAAGACTACACATTCCACTCACTTTTTTACTCAAAAACTAAATGTACACGATCAACCCAACTATTCAACAAGCAGCGACACTTCCTCCTGACTTTTATCAAAATCCAGCCGCTTGGGAAGCCTCTAAAGAAAAGATTTTTTGCCAAAACTGGTTGTATTTAGGTGATAAAGAACAGATTTTCAAAGGATTAGAAAATGTCTATCCCTTATGGTTATTGGAAAACTACTTGGATGAGCCGATTTTATTATCCGAGCATAATGATGAACTTAAATGCTTGACCAATGTATGTACTCATCGAGGCTTTTTACTTGTCCAACATCCTGCCAAGATGCGGAAGATCGTTTGTCAATATCATGGAAGACGTTTTGACTTAGAAGGTAAGTTTGAGTTTATGCCGGAGTTTCAAGAAGCAGAAGACTTTCCTAGACCTTGTGACCACCTTCACGAATTACCCCTTCATCAATGGCGACAGTTTTTATTTACCGCCATCGAACCCAAAATAGATTTTGACAAAATATTGGCTCGTTTGGAAGGAAGATTGGGCTTTTTGCCCATTGAATCCTTCCGATTTGCACCAGAATACTCTAAAACCTATAATGTACACGCTCATTGGGCATTGTATTGTGATAATTACTTAGAAGGTTTCCATATACCTTTTGTGCATCAAAGCTTAGGGAGTATCTTAGATTATGGAAAGTATACAACCGAATGTTATGACCAGATGGTTTTGCAGATTGGGTATTCAGATGGAAGTAGCTATACCTTTGATTTGCCAGAAGGACATCCCGACTTTGGAAAGGACGTGACAGCCTATTATTACTGGATTTTCCCCAATTTTATGCTCAACTTCTATCCTTGGGGCGTACAATTAAATATTGTGCGACCAGTTACCCCGAATTTTACAAAGGTAGAGTTCTTATACTACATCCATAACGAGGAGATTTTCCGCATTATGGAGGGAGATAAGCTAGCGGAAAAGACGGAACGAGAGGATGAATTTGTGGTGGAGGCAGTGCAACGAGGTTTGCGATCTCGTTTTTATAAAAGTGG
>JAHDBB010000225.1 GCA_020630635.1 Chitinophagales bacterium | reverse complement strand
AAAACAAACAATATAAATATTTCATAATTGACTTTATTGATATAAAAAATAGCAGCCCACCAACGGACAACCCAAACTATCTACCACCATCAACCAGACATTGCCACCTCCTGAATTAGTCATACTTGGATTTTCATCAGGAATCGTATCATTAATCCATCCTGTGGCAGCAATCATACAATTCTCTGTTTCTACTACATCATATAAATCATATATTTTTTTATAATGTTCTCTGGAAGCATACTGTCTTTCCCAAAGTAACTCTCCTTCTATGCTCATTTCAAACATCCAACCCACATTGTTAAAAGAAAATAGACTATCTTCTTCCTCATGGTTAAAGTCTTGTCCTACGCCAAAAAAACTAAGACTATCTCGACTCAAACGAATATTTTTCAATAACTTATCATCTTCTGCCTCAAAAGTATGGGTCCACAAAACATGCCCTCCTGTATCTAAACGACTCACATAGTACCAATGATGTTCATGAAAAGGATCATATGCTGGATCTAAGGTATCAGAAGGCAAACAACTCTGCATAATATATCCTTGATAATCAGGCAAGACCAACGTCTTCGCTGGACACTCCAACCAATAACGATTTTTTTCATAATTTTTACTCCACAATACATTCCCCAAACTATCTGTCTTCATTATAAAGGGATGCTTAAAGACCGCTCGATAATTGCCATAAATCGTATCATTGCCCACATAACCTGAGATAAAATAACCTCCATCTTCTTCTACAGATAAACTCGCTACCTCACTAAATTGTTTTCCAAAGGGACGATACACTCGTTGCCATTCTAAGGTTCCTAAACTATCTATTTTAAATAAATACAACTCCAACACCTCTTCTAAATATACTGAATGCGTCTCACTACTACCTCCTACTATATAACCACTATCTAAAGTAGCAGCTATTTTCCTAGCACTTTCGGGTTTAAAACTACTCTGTTCAAAATTATAGGTATATTTCCATAAACTATCTCCATCCTCTGTAATCATGAAAACCATTGCATCCCAATCTGTAACTGTATTATATTCTGCACCACAACTTATATAACCAACTGATGTTTCTAATAATGTATTAGGAGCTAAAAAGCTCGAAGTAGGATAAGCTGTCCAGATATTTTGCCAGATAACATTCCCTGCAAAATCTGTTTTTATCAATTCTCTACAACCTATAGAACCAAAACAAGTTGCCACACTAGTCATTACATAACCATCTTCTACTGCAACTATCGAATGACCATAATGACTATTTTCTCCATTCTCTATTCCTACATTTACATTGGGGATGGGATAAGGATAATCTTGACCTGATAAGTACAATACACACAAAAAGCTACCAATAAATATTAAAGTCTTTAACATTTTTTGAGGAATTTAAATAAAAAACCTGTTGAGGCTTGAAGCTCCAACAGGTTAAAGAAAATAAATTATTGTAAAACAATCAACTTTTCCTGTTGACAAACTTTACCATCTATCACCAATGTAACAAAATAAATTCCATCAGATAAGTCATAGGTCGGGATATTCACAACCTGACTGCCATTCGGAACATCTTGGCTTTTTACCAATATTCCTTCACTAAAAGAGAGAAAAGTGTGGCAAGAATGTACCGCAATTTGACAACTTTCACCACGAAAAGAACCAAAGTTGTCAAATTTCCCGAACCATAAACGTTGTATCCTCACAAAACAGACCCGAATAGATTAAATTTTAATATCAAATTTCTAAATTCTAAAACGGTTCAGGTACTATGGGGAGAGTCCTTAACAAAATAGCCCCGATAGTAGTGGTATCATCCTTGTAGAGCAAATTCATGAATTTGCTCTACAAGGATGATAAGAACGAATAGCGGGACTTTACAAAGCGACAAAGCACCCAAAAGTTCGCTCCTAAAAATAGAACCGCAACAGCAACAAACGTAATCATCATTCCGCCAATTCCGCCTCCACCTGCTCTTTCCGCAACTGCTTCGTATAAAGACGATAATACTTGCCCTTCTTCGCCATCAACTCCTGATGCGAACCATCTTCTGCAATCGCCCCTTTGTTAATCACCAAAATACGATCACAATTTTTAATGGTCGAAAGTCGGTGAGCGATGATAAACGAAGTACGTCCTTTCAACAACTCCTTGATCCCTTCTTGGATTTTAGCCTCTGCTAAAGTATCAATGGAAGAGGTAGCTTCATCCATAATGAAAATGCGTGGGTCGGCAAGGATGGCTCTCGCAAAAGAAACCAACTGTTTTTGTCCCATCGAAAGACGATCTCCGCCCTCCCCTACTTCTTCATCTAAAATGTCTGCAATGTCGTTGGCTGCCACTAAATGCAAGGCTTTTTTGATTTCTTCATCACTAGCATCGGGTTTTGCATAACGTACATTATCACGAACGGTTCCAGCGAATAAATGCGGTGTTTGTAAAACCATCCCTAGTTGACTTCTTAGACTTTGCAAGGTCGCTTCTTGATAGTCTTTGCCATCAATCAAAATGCGTCCTTCTTTGGGTTCATAAAAACGAGCGACTAAATTGACAATGGTGGATTTTCCTTCTCCTGTCGGACCGACTAAGGCGATAGACTCTCCTGCATTTACATGTAGGTTAAAATCTTCTAAGACTTTCTTTTCTTCATTGTAATAGAAGGTTACATGATCGAATGTGATGTCGCCTTTGAGTTTTCCGAAGGGTGTGCTATCGGCTTTATCCTGAATGTCGGGTATTTCGTCCAATAAACTAAAAATCCGTTCTCCTGCGGAAAGACTGGATTGGGCGAAGGCGTAGAAATGGGCTATCTCATTGATGGGATCAAAGATGCGTAGGGCATAGCGAAAGAATGCCGCAAAAAGTCCCAAAGTGATCGTTTGGAATAAAAGCATTTTGCCGCCAAAATAAATAATCAAGGAGGCTGCAATCGAACCCATAAAAATTACCAAAGGTCGATACATGGCTGTATAGAAATCTGATCTAAATGTAACGTCTCTCATCTTTTGGGTCAGTCGTCCAAAATCATTGCTTACTCGTTCTTCTTGTGCGGTGATTTTATTGACCTCTACCCCATTGATGTGTTCTGTGTAAGTGGCGATGATGTCGCTATTGACTCGACGAGAAGCACGAGAGTATTTTAAAATCAAGGTTCGTATTTGGATGGACACGACCATCAAAACAGGAATGGATAAGGCGACAATCAAGGCTAGTTTCCAGCTAAAATAGAACATCGAAGCGAGGCAAGCAGTTATCATCGTCATTCCCCAAACGACATCTAAAAAGCCCCACGAAATCAATTCGCATACTTTTTGGGCATCGGAGGTCAATCGAGATAACAACCAACCTGTTTGCGCTTTGTCGTAATAGGAGAACGAAAGCCATTGCAATTTGGCAAACATTTCTTGGCGCAATTCATAAAGGATTTGTTCTTGGATTTTCCCTGCATAGAGGACAAACAGATAGACGGCGATGGAAGCCAAAACCCCATTTCCGATCAATAATCCTCCATAAAACCAGACGTTTCGATAATCGGGTTGGTGAGGCGTACCATTGGCGGCGGCTTGTTGGTAGGCTTCTACACCTGGCACAACCGCTTCGTCCAAAAAGTACATCCAAATCAATGGCTGGATGGCATCGACCACACCAATCATCAGGATACTAAAAGTAAATATCCAAAAGAGTTTTTTGTGTCGATAGCTGTATTTAAATAGTCGTTTGAGAAAGGGGACTAACGCCTTTTTGCCTTCAAATTTTTCGTCTTGAAAGGGTATGTGTTCAGACATGTGTTGTGTGATTAAGTGTTATTAGAGTTTGGTTGGAAAAGTAAGGAAAATCACACCGTTTTTTCTTTGAAAGATTTTTATTAGGAGAGAACGTTGGGTCGCTTCGTCGTGTTGGGTCTCCCCGCTATCCGTTCTTATTCGTGTAAGCCAAGTTTTAGGTAGCCAACGCTGCTACACGAATACCACTCCTATCGGGTCTAATTGGTTAAGTTGGGTACTTCTTAGTGCCAGAAAAGTGACGAAGGGACGGACTCTTCAAATTTTACATGTTGGGACGAAAGGGACGCACACTTTTTTGAATCGAAACAATTTGTCTTTGAACTAAAAACAAACGTTCCAGTATCCCCAAAGCACAAAAAGAATCAAAAACGCCCCACTGTCCCCAAACCAAGAACTAAACCGCAAACGTCCCATCGTCCCCAAAGAACGAAAATAACCGAAAACGTCCCATCGTCCCAACATGTAAAAAATGAACCGCACTATGGACTAAAAAACCTACTTTACCCCGATAACAGCCTCCCAATGCGTTCTATGTGTTACCTTACTGTTTCCATTCTTGATAAAACCACGAAAAAACACAATTGGTTTCCAATCTTTCTTAAAAGTTTTCAATTCTTCATTTAATTTGTCTAAACAGGACTTTTCGATGTCTTTGTCGGAAGAGGCTGTGGTATAGATAAAAGCCATAATATTACAAGATTTGTCCCTTTTGGAGTCGGGAACTTGCTCCATTACGATGTGGACATCTAAGGTATGATTTCGATTGATTTCGCTTTCACCTGCGGTCATACTGACGATTTTGAGCGAATGGTTTTTGAGCTTGTGGTTGATAAAACCTTCTGCTTCAATGACCCATTGGTTTTTGAAGTTGAGAAAATACTTGGCTTGGTCGTTGTTGGGGTCGGGCATCTTGCCTGTGACGGTAATCACCATATGCAAATGATCGCTGGTCCACCAATCATGGGTTTGAAGGCTGATGTCATTGGCAGGTTCTACCGATGTATTTGCTTTGTAAAATATTGGGTTAAGTCGTTGTTCGTCAATATCTTTGGGGCAAAAAGCGAATAAATTACTTACACTTAAAAATAAGCATACTCCTATTAATAGGTAATATTTAAAGATGTTTTTCAACATATCTATATTTGTTTTGGGAAATTAGAACTTTTAGGGCAAGGAGGTATTACCCATACATAGCTTGGACTGTAAAGATACAAAGGGGTTTTAATACTGTCACAATATATTCTTTATTTGTCAAATAGCAACTTAATTTAGGGATTTTTCGTTTAAAATGTGATAGGGTTGGGAGGTTCGTTGTGTGGTTTTTGGGACGTTTTCGGTTCTTTTCGTGGTTTTTTTGCCACAAGTACACGAATGCGGTTCATTCTGTAATCTTTATAAAAGATTGAACCGAAAAAAATTCTGTTCATTCTATCAATTCTTAAAAAATTCTGGTTCTGACAATTAACTGGTACTAAGAAGTACCCAAACTCAACCAACTAGACCCGATAGTAGCGGCTATGGTGAAAAGCCTAGCTTCTTACCACAAGTTGAAAAAACTTGCGGTAGTGCGAGGCTTCACCATAATAGCGTATAGCGGGGAGACCTATTGCGACGAAGTAACCTACTGTTCTCTCCTAATAGAAACAACAATCAAAAATAATTAATAAAGTTATCTATGAAAAAAATTATTCTCCTCATGTTTTTAATCAGTGCCTCCATAATGGCGCAAGATAATTTTGAAACATCGTTTGGATTTGCGAATACCAGTGATATAGCTAAAGATGTGGTGGCAACCGCTGATGGTGGGTATGTGTTGGTGGGAACATCGAATACGCCCGAAATGGGCTATCAAGTTTATGCCTTAAAAATAGATGCGACTGGAACGGAAGTTTGGAGTCAATTGTATGGTTCGGAAATGGATGAATTTGGAATGGTCGTGTCTCTTGATGCAGAAGAAAATTTGTATTTGGCTGGTCATAGAGGTTTGGAGACGGAGGGCGGTGATGTCTGGGCAATGAAAGTGAGTGGAGAGGATGGTAGTATCGTTTGGCAAAATGTGTATGAAGAGGCGGACTTGGAAGTTGTTTTGACGGATGCTGTTGTTGCATTGGATGATGATGGACTGATTCTCTTGGGAAATAAACGGGACATTGGTACAGAAGGTAATCGTCCATTTATGACAAAAATTGGAACAGATGGCACCCAAGTTTGGGATAAATTTGTTTTTGAAAATGAAAATATTACTTCGCAAAGAGTCGAAACATTGACTAAAACGCCTAGTGGATTTTATATGTTGGGAGGCTATACTTTGGACAATCAATTTAGCAATGCTCAACCCAAAATTTGGAAAATGACAGATGAAGGGGATTTGTTGGCAGAACGTCTTTTGAATATTACTGATGGAACAGATTTTCCTTATTTTATCGCTGTTTATGATATTTTGATTGATGAAAATAGCGATATGTATATGGTCGGTGGGAGCAAAAGTGATAATGCGTTTACAACAGGACCTTCTTTTGTGTTAAAAACCGACTCTAGTGGCAATGAAATTTGGCGAAATATTGATGAATTTACTAGCTTTAGTTCTCAAAATCGAGTGTATAATAAAGTCATTAGAAATGAAAATAATGAATTGATTGCCGTAGGAATGGGAATCAATGAAAGTAGTAACAGTGATTTGTCCGTCATTAAATTAGACCAAAATGGGACGCTTATCGCTAGCAATTTGCAAGACATTGGTACAGGAATTGATGAGCTTTGGAGCGTGGCACTCAATGGCGAAAATACAATAGTCATCGGACGTTCAAGCGGAATGAATGATGCAATGAATAATGGTTATGATATTTTAGTGGCAGATCTCAATACTGATTTAGAAGTTGAGAATATCAAAAACTTTGGTACAGTCGGTCCACATCACGGACACAGCACCCTTGCTTTTTGTCTTACAGAATCAGGAGATTTTTTAATTCCAAGTAGTGCCAATGCGACACAAGATCAGCATGCAATTATTCGACTATTTCAAGCCAATGCACAAGGTGAATTAGTCAATAGTTTTGATCTTGATACAGACAATTTAAGTGTTCCTTATGATATACTCAATGCCAATGATGGTAACTATATTTTGCAAAGTACCTCATCGGCTGGTATTAATATCACTAAAATTGATGAAACAGGAAACATTATTTGGGATACGCCTCTCAATACCCGTCCTATCTTTCAAAAAGCCGTCGCTGCTACGGATGGGGGTTATTATTTTGGTGGATATAGCCAAGATGCCAACGTTTATTGGGGCTTGCTTGGGGAAGATGGCAACATGCTTTGGAATGTAGAACATGTTGTTGACAATGCTACTGCTAGTAATGTCTATGACATTTTAGAAAATAGTGCTGGTGAGTTGATTGTGAGTGGAAGAGTCAACAATTCCACCAATGAAAGTAATGGCAACATTGGTACTCGACCTTTGGTAATCAAGTCCAGTAATACGGGCGAAGTTTTATGGGAAACGGTTTATTTTGATGAAGATGAAACAGAAAGTGGAACGTTTGGAAGAATCATCAAAACCATTCAAACCAGTGATGGTGATTATGTCACAATCGGTACAACAGGCAATGTTCCTTTAGATCAAATGGATATGCATATTATGAAAATCCGAGATGTCGATGGCACTATTTTATGGGAAAAATCCTATATTGTTGACAAAGGATTTGGAAGTTATGATGTTATGGAAACAGAAGACGGTAGCTTAATATTTTTGGGCAACTCATTGAACTTAGTAGATTCTCCTGTAAGACAAGGAGTGTTATTGAAAACGGATGCAAGTGGCAATGAAATTTGGACCAAGTATTATGAAACGGCTGGTGATCGACCACTTTTTTATGACTTTTTAGAATTACCCAATGGTGATTATGGCATTACTGGCCTGACAGGCATTAATAATACTTCTGTTGTTTTATTAATGACGGTCAATGAAGAGGGAGAAATGGTTGCAACCAATATAGAAGAATTGAACATAACAGAAAAGATACAGGTTGCTCCCAATCCCAACAAAGGTGCATTTATGCTATCGTTTGAAAATGAAATGAAGGGAGAAATCAACATCCAAGTTTTTGATATGAATGGTCGTTTGTGTCATTCGGTCAAGGACTACAAAAACCAAAACATTTATACCCAAAACTTTGAGGTGAACTTATCGTCGGGCATGTATTTTTGCCAAATTAGCGATGGTCAAAAGACCCTAACAAAGAAGATTAATATTCAATAAAGTGGTGACTGGTGACAAGTTACTTTATTTTTCCTAATAATCAGAGAAGCTGAAAACAAGTTTTTTTTCTTGTTTTCAGCTTTATTTTTTTCCTTCCAAAGCATCCAATAAACGCTGAATATCTGCTTGTCTTTTAGGATTGTTTTCCTGTTTCAATCGCTCCAACAGTTTTCGAGCAACCCCATATTTTTCCAATTGAATATATGCAAGACTCATATACCAAACCGTCGATTCTGCATAATAAGTATCCCAAACTTCCTTGAAAGAAACAATCGCCTTTTGAGGATCGGATGGTTTTTGATATAAGTAAGACAAGCCATCATAAAAATAATGTTTATCTCGTCCTTTGCCCGCATCAAAAATGGGTTGAAGTTGTTTATGGACTTCTTGAAAATTTTTTTGATTGTAAGATTCTATGGCATTTTCCCAGTTTTCATCAAAGGCATTTGCACCTCGACTGACCACAGGACTTTCATAATATTCTTGCAAATATTCTTGACTTACCGCCAATGGATTTTCATTGTTTCCACCTGTTGGCACATTAAAATATAAGACGGCGGCAATCGCTCCAATCAATAAAACAGCGGCAGCACTCAACCAACTTTTTCGAGAGGAAGTCTCTTTGACTGGTGGTGGCATTTCTACGACTTTCGCTTCTATTTTTTTTACTGTTTGTTGCAAATTCTCCTGCTCAATCAAATGACGAAAATGTGTTTTTTGTTCTAAGTTGTGTTCAGCTCTCAACACCAAAAACATTTCGACTTCTTCTCTAAAATCAGCTTCTTTATCCATCTTTTCTTCAAAAACATTTAGGTCCTTTTCTGAAAGTTCATGAGCAGCATAGGCTGTCATCCATTCATACTTGTTATCTTCATTGATCATGGTTCTTGTGTTTTCTTAATTTTTAGAATTGTCTAATTGGGTTCTTTTCGTGACTTCATCCTAAAGAATGAAGTAAAATATTTTTGTCTCTTCCCTATTTTTAGTGTTGTTATTTGTGCAAAGAATTTGATAGAGAAGCGAAAGGTTGTTACTCTTTCATCGTTATGGAAAGTCCCGCTATCCGTTCTTATCACTCTTGTAGAGCAAATTCGTGAATTTGCTCTACAAAGGTGATACCACTACTATCGGGGCTAGTTGGTTATGGACACAACTTCTTAGCATCCGTTTTTTGCTTTTTCTAACATCATCCGAAAGAATGA
>JAHDBB010000224.1 GCA_020630635.1 Chitinophagales bacterium | reverse complement strand
CTAAAGAAGGAAGTAAAGCCTTTTTTCGGTTCTTGCCTGACCTCATCCTAAAGAAGGAGGTAAAGTCTTTTTTCGGTTCTTTCCTGACCTTCCTCCTAAAGAAGGAGGTAAAGTCTTTTTTCGGTTCTTGCCTGACCTCATCCTAAAGAAGGAGGTAAAGTCTTTTTTCGGTTCTTTCCTGACCTTCCTCCTAAAGAAGGAGGTAAAGTCTTTTTTCGGTTCTTGCCTGACCTCATCCTAAAGAAGGAGGTAAAGTCTTTTTTCGGTTTTTTTTCTTTTAGGAGCGAAGGGTTTGGGGCTTCGTCGTATTGGAAAGGCCCGCTATTCGTTCTTATTCGTGTTGCCAACGTTTTTTTAAGCCAACGCTACTACACGAATACCACTGCTATCGGGGCTATTTTTGAATGGTCGGTACGTTTTTCTAAATGAACTGTTTTAGAATTTTGAAATTAAAAATTAGGGTTGAAATTTGACAACTTCTATTTGGTTTTTACATGAAAGTTGTCAAATTGCGGTGCAGGCTTGCCACAGTTCCTGCTTTTGGTTGTATCCTTGACCAACTAGACCCGATAGTAGTGGTAACGGATAGCGGGACCATGTATAACGACGAAGCAACGAACGTTCTCTCCTAAAAGTCTTTAAAATAATCAGTAGACTTCAACTCTTTTTCAACATCTTCGTATAATTTATTATTTTTGGGCAACAAAGTTACGTAAGCTAAGCGAAAAAAGTAAATAACCAAACATCTAAATCAAATGCAGGACACACTGCTCTTTCAAGGAATGCGGCGAAGAATGATTGAAAAACTTGCTGAAGTGGGTATTCATGATGCTGCTATTTTGCAGGCACTTTATGCCGTGCCTCGCCATTTTTTTGTTCCAAAAGGCTTGGAACATCTGGCCTATAAAAATAGAGCGTTAAAAATTAAAGCCGAACAAACCATTTCTCAACCATTGATGGTAGCTTATCAAACTCAATTATTGAAGATTAAAGCAGGGGATAAAGTTTTGGAAATTGGAACAGGATCTGGTTATCAAGCTTCGATTTTAGCGGCTTTGGGTGTAAATGTTTATACGGTAGAACGCATCCAACAGTTGTTTGAAAATGCACAAACTTTATTTAATCTTTTGGGTTATTCACATATTCAAATGAAATATGGAGATGGGTTTGAAGGCTGGCAAGAACAAGCACCTTTTGATAAAATTATTGTCACAGCAGCCGCACCAGAAATTCCACAACAATTAATTGAACAATTACAAATTGGAGGACGTATGGTGATCCCAGTGGGTGCAGAAGATAAGGTTCAAGAATTATATTTGGTGGTCAGAACTTCTGCGAATCAATTTAAAAGTCAGGTATTGGAAAAGGTTCGTTTTGTTCCTATGTTAAAAGGATTGAGAGATTGATTTTTATTTTGAGACAAAATTTATTATTCAAGAAATAAAAAATCAGGTTTTATTTTTTTGCTTTTTAACCTAAAAATAATTTCATAGCAAATATTATTTTAATGGAGTATTGAGACTTTTAATTTTAATTATATTGTCTGTATTTTCATTACTACAAAACGACTTACATCAACACAGTTATATTTTTCACATTATTCCTTTTTGTTGTTTAATTCCACTTATTAAATATTTTCTATTAAATTTAATAATCATAATATTTATAAAAACAAGATTAATATTTTTATTTTTAAAATTCATACTATATTAACTACTTTATTTTAAATTTCGTTATAAATAATATCTTGTTAAGTCTTTTATTTTCTACATTTTATCTTCTTTTTTAATCACTTCCTACATATTTTACAAATTATATATAGATAACATATTGACAGCTAATTTTTAGCTTTTAATTAAAATATCATCAATAAAAATCAATTTTTATTAAAAAATAGCCTATTTTATTGGTAAAATGATAACTAAAAACATTTTTTCTTTTATTTATGCTTAATTTAGCATTATATTTGTACATTATTTTAACGTTAAATATTAATTAATTTAAGTTCTAAAATTATCTAACCAATACACACATAACTATAAAAACACACAAAATTGGTTTTTTTATTAAAACATACTAATAATATGATAATTTTAAACTTAGGGAAAAATCTTTGAAAACATGGTCAGAAAATCGACAGAGACGACTCCCATCCCTGCTGCAACAAAGCGGAGAGGTCGTCCACCTAAACAAACTACGCCTGCTAGTGTAGTCCTTACAGAAACTCCTAAACGCAAGAGAGGTCGTCCGCCTAAGGCAAAAGTAGAAGGAGAGGTAAAGGAACAAACACCTGTTTCTACTACTCCTAAAAGAAGAGGTCGTCCACCTAAAGTAAAAACAGAAAATGAGGTAAAAGAAGATGCTCCTGTTTCTACAACCCCTAAACGCAGAGGTCGTCCACCTAAAGTAAAAACAGAAGATGCTCCTGTTTCTACTACACCTAAAAAAAGAGGAAGACCGCCTAAGGTAAAAACAGAAAATGAGGTGAAAGAAAATACACCTGTTTCTACTACCCCTAAACGCAGAGGTCGTCCACCTAAAGTAAAAGCAGAATCTACTGTAGTTGTGAGTCCTCCTAAACGCAGAGGAAGACCACCTAAAGTAAAAACAGAAAATGAGGTAAAAGAAGATGCTCCTGTTTCTACAACCCCTAAACGCAGAGGTCGTCCACCTAAAGTAAAAACGGAAGATATTCCAAAAAAAGTAGTTGTTAAAAAAATAGTTACACCTTCTGGAGTTGAAGAAAAAAAGGAAGCAAAATTAGAGGCTAAAGAATTACCTAAAAAAGTTTCTATCAATGTAGAACGAGCTAAAAAGGATAAAAAAGAAAAGAAACTTAAAAAAGTGAAAAAAGTGAAAAAAGAAAATAATAAAGAGGCTATTGTTCAACAAGCTTTAAAATCTCTTTCTCCTAGAAAACAAGTGAAGGCTCTCAAAAAGAAATTGAAAGCTGATTTGGCTGCATTGGAGGAAAATCATGAGAAATCTCTTAAACAAATGAATAAGAATTTCAAAGCTCGTCAGAAACTTATGATTAAGCGTTGTGAATTGGCTATCCAAGAAGTTAAAGCCAATAAGAAGAAGAAAAAGTAAGTTGATTGATTTGCTTTTTTCGCTCACAATTATTAATAAAACCCATCAATTAAACTTGATGGGTTTTATTTTTTTTGCTTGATTTCTATTTTTTTCTTTCAGTATTAAATCTCACCAATTGTTCCAATCCTGTCCGAGCAGGGCTTTCGGGAAATTCGTATAAAAGGGAAAAGGCTTCATCTTGATACCGCAACATGGCTTTTTCGGTGTAGGCAATACCGTTGCTTGATAAGACAAAATCAATGACTTCTCGCACTTTTTCCTTATCCTCACTTTTATTTTTTATCAAATTAATGATGTGTCTTTTATCTGATTTAGAGGCATTATTCAAGGCGTGAATTAAGGGCAAGGTCATCTTTTTTTCTTTAATATCAATGCCTGTGGGTTTTCCAATATTTTCTTGTCCATAATCAAAGAGGTCGTCTTTCATTTGAAATGCAATCCCGACTTTTTCACCAAATAATTTTACTTTTTCGATTCCTACCTCATCTTCTTCCATCACAGAAGCATATCCAATCCCACAAGCTGATGAAATGAGGGTTGCTGTTTTTTGTCGAATAATTTCATAATAGATGGACTCGTCAATATCTAATTTTCGGGCTTTTTCGATTTGCAATAATTCTCCTTCGCTCATTTCTTTGATAGCGTTAGAAATGATGTGTAATAAGTCGTAGTCTTTTTTATCTAAAGAAAGTAAGAAGCCTTTTGCAAATAAGTAATCTCCTACTAAAACAGCGATTTTATTTTTCCAAAGTGCATTGATGGAAAAAAAGCCTCTGCGTTTATTGGAGTCATCGACCACATCATCATGTACCAATGTTGCGGTATGCAATAACTCGATCATGGCGGCTCCTCGATGGGTTTTTTCTTGGACTTCTCCCATCAGCTTGGCACAAAAAAACACGAACATCGGGCGCATTTGTTTTCCTTTGTGCTGCACGATATAATACATCACTTTATCTAATAATGCGACGTTGCTTTCCATCGCTTCTTTGAATTTTTTCTCAAAAACTTTTAGGTCTTTGTCGATGGGTTTTCTAATATCTGAAAGACGTAATGCCATAATGTTAGATGAGGACATAAAAAATGGTGAATGCTCAATGGTGAATTATGAATGCGGTTCTTTCTTGATTTTTTTAGAGAAGAGAACGGTTATTACTCTTTCATCGTTACGGGTCTCCCCGCTATTCGTTCCTATCCCCTTTGTAGCGCAAATTTGTGAATTTGCGCTACAAAGGGGATACCACTGCTATCGGGTCTAGTTGGTATAGACATGCTCTCTATCCACTTTTCTTATGTCGGTTTTAAAAATTCTTCAAAGGTAAGGATTGAAAGTAGAAATTGTTTTATTAAGTGGTAAGATTTTTTTAAAAGGTGACAGGTAAAGCGTTTCAATCGGATTACTAACTAAGTAGGAAATGACTTCCTTTCTCTTTATCAATCGGATTGCCTCTTCTTGACGGGAAGACCCATCCGATTCAAGCGATACATTTTTTATTTGATTGTAAAATGAGGCAATAATCGTGGCAATGATACCAATAGTTAATGGATCATTATAAACTGGTGCTAAGAAGTTGAGACCATAACGATCTAGCCCCGATAGGAGTGGTATTCGTGTGTGAAGCGTTGGCTTAGAAAAACCTAGCCACACGAATGAGAACGGATAGCGGGACTTTTTAGGACGATGAAAGACAAACCTTTCGCTCCTAAAAAAAGAGAAATATCCAAAAATGAAGAAGTGAAATCTAAAAATTATTGGAGTGATGATTAGTCTTCTAAGACGTTTTCGGGAATAGTGAATTTGAAAGTGCTTCCTTTGCCTGCTTCTGATTCTACCCAAATTTTGCCACCATATAGTTCGGCTATTTTATCGCAAATTGCCAGACCAATACCTGTGCCTTCTTTGGTCTTTTCGATTCGGTAGAAGACATTGAAAATCTTTTCGTGGTAGGCTAAAGCAATGCCTGTACCATTGTCTGTGATAGAGAAAGTATGGATTTTTTTGTCGGTTGACACATCAATATTAATGATACATTCTTCCTTATTGTTGAATTTGATAGCGTTGTCAATAAGGTTGTGTAAAAGTAATTTGAGATGGATTTTGGAAACCTTGATAATGGGCAGTTTTTCGACCTTGAAAGTAACATGCTCTCGTTCAAAATCTCGCATGACTTCATTGACCACATCATTGACATCAATAGCCGTATCAAAATTGGTAAATTCTTCGAGCGTGGCATATTGAAGAAGGTCTTCTAATAAATCATTGAGGTAGTTGGTACTCGAAGAAAGATGCTCAATGTAACTGCCAATCTCATTGGTTTCATTTCCTTCTTGATTGAGTTTTTTGCCAATCAATTGGGCAAATCCATTGATGCTTCTTAGGGGTTGTTTGAGGTCATGCGCTACAATATAAGCGTATTGTTTGAGCTGCTTGATCGACTGCTCTAAAAGTGTATTTTTGCGTTCTATCTCATCTTTTTGATTGATGAGGGTTTTGATTTCCAGTTCTTTTTCTTCCTCTATTTCAGAAATCTTGAGGTCTCGGTCTTTTTGAAAATGGGCTTCTTGTAAATCAACCAATTCTTTTAAAGAAGCATTTGCCCCATGATAGTCCCCAATTTCTTCGTAACATTGATGTAATAATTTGAGACAATCAATTCTTAAAACTTGGTTTTCTTCTTCTTCACAATATTCTAGTGCGCTTGCCAAGAGTTCTGTCGCTTTTTCGACTTTACCTGTGGAAAAGAGCATTTTTCCATAACGGAAGTATAAACGTACCAGTAATTCTCGGTAATTACTTTCTTTGGCAAAAGCGATTCCTTTTTCAAAAAAGACTTTGGCGTTTTCGACATCATTTTTGGCGACATATTGATTGGCTAATCCAAAGTAACAGGTCATTTGCATAAACCGTTGCTTGGGATCATTTTCGATTCTACTCAATAAGTCCAATAATAACTCAATCGCCTCTTCATACTTTTGCATCACGCCTAAAATCCCAGCTTTGTTGGCAAGATAATGATAGGGCAACTCATCGCCACTTTTGACATAAAACTCTAAGGATTTTTCGAGATAACTTAAAGATTTGTCAAGTTGGTTGATGCGTTTATAGATGGTGGCAATATTGTTGTAGTTTTCACAAATTGCCTTGTATGCATTTCGTTCTAAGTTGATTTGTACTGCCTGATAATAATATTCTAATGCGACTTGATACAGTCCTCTTCGAGCATAGCTATATCCTAGTATATGTAAGGCGGTACTTTTGTGATCCTGAATGTTAAAGACATTGCCCAATTCGATGATTTTGCTACAGCACTCTTTGGCTTGATCAAAACTTCCCCGTATCACCAAAGCAGAAGCCTTGACACTCATCAGTTCTAATAACGGTGAGTATGCCTCAATCTCTTTGGCAATTTCGATTCCTTCTTCTGCGTACTGGATCGCTTCGTCAGGTTTGCTCTCTCTTTTTTCATTGGCAAACTCAACCAACTGATCTAGCTTGGTCTTTAGGAAATCATCTTGTGCTACAATATATTTGGGTTCAACTTTCATTAATTGATTGTGGTAGTACAAAATAAGGTTAATGTGCTACTAAGGTCAGTATATTCAGGGTTTGGAATGGAATAAAAATAAATGTTTATGTTCATCTGCTCCACTGGTCTAAGTCTATATTTTCTAATCTATTTTATTAAAGAGCCTTGTAATAGCTCTGCGATTGTTGTGTTTTTAACTGATAGAGTTAAAAAAGTTACATTTATATTCTATCTATTCCTTAAAATTCTTGTTTAGAGGTGTATTATTGCTTCATAGCTAGATTTATATACGTCTTTAAATTCAAAATGTTTGGTTTTATAGTAATCCTTTATATTTTTTAAAAATATTAACTTGTTTCTTTTTTACATTCCACTCAAAAAGCTGATTTGCAAAATGAAATACATAAAAACAATCCAAATACATTGTATTTACTCCTTCACAAAGACCATTTTTCCTTCAAATAGCTTTAAAGTAGCATCAAATTTATTGCCACTTTTACTCTTAAAGCCCTTCAATTTGGAGGTTTTGTCGCCATTTACTAGCTTTTCTAGCTGCTTTTCACTTAGCTTTTTACCGCAAAATGTCTTAGAAATGATAAAACCGCAAGCTTCTTTACCTCGACTACACACCCAGTATTTGTCTAATTTTCGGACCTGTCCCCTATTGCATTTAGGACAACGGAGCGCATCTTTATCAATCCATTCCATCGTTTTTTCCTTGTAATGAGGGGTTAAATCGTGTAAATATTGCTGAATTTCGGCTAAAAATTGACGGGCATTGTAGCCTCCTTTTTCCATTTGTCGCAACTTATATTCCCATTCTCCTGTCATTTCTGGTGATTTGACTTTTGCATCAACAATGGCGATGAGTTGCCGTCCTTTTTCGGAAGAGATGATATTTTTTCGTTCCATTCGTACATATTCTCGCTTCTTTAAAATTTCGATGATAGAAGATTTTGTGGCGGGTGTTCCGAGTCCTCTTTCTTTCATGGCTTCTCGCAAAGCATCATCTTCGACTTTTCTTCCTGCGGTTCCCATCGCTGTTAGAAGGGTGGCTTCGGTGTAATATTTGGGTGGGCTGGCTTCTCGTTTGATGATGGTCAAAGAGTCTGGTGTAATCTTGGCAGTATAGCCTTTTTCCATATCAATCTTGGTGATAATTTCTTCTTTTTTTTCACCTTTTTTGGGTGTTTTTACTTTCCATAATTCTTTAAATCCTTTATCTTTTTCGATGCGAACAATGGCTCGAAATTTACAGTCTTCACATTCCATTTGCATCACGACTTCTTCATAGATATAAGGCTTTAAAAAGGCAGTTACAAATCGATCTCGAATCAATTCATAAATATTTTGTTCGGGCGTACTTAATCCCGATGGTATTATTTTGGTGGGGATAATAGCGTAGTGATCGGTTACCTTTTTGCTATTAAAGAAAAAAGCTTTTTCTACTGGCAAGTTCCAAAGTTTTTGTTCTTGTGGAGTAGAGTGTTGGTTTAATAATGCTGCTGCTTCTTTTTTCATCGTCGTTGGCAAGTACTCTGAATCTGTACGAGGATAAGTGATGTATTTTTTTTCATACAAGTTTTGAGCATACTTTAATATATCGGCTGCTTTGTATCCGTATCGTCTATTGGCAGATTTTTGTAAGTTGACTAAATCAAATGGTTTGGGAGGAAATTCTTTGCGTATTTTACTTTGTTTGCTGGTCAGTGTTCCAACTTTGTCAGCGCATTTAGCCTTTATTTTTTTTAGATAATCTTCTTCGTCAAATTTATTGACTGATTTTTTGGTAAAGTCGTCTATTTCATAATAGGTAAAGTCTATGCCTCCAAACTTAGCGATGAGTTGATAATAAAATTTTTGTACCCAGTTTTCGACTTCGTAATCTCTTTGGACAACTAAGGCTAAGGTGGGTGTTTGTACTCTTCCTATTGAAAGCCCTCTTACATTTGTACCTATGGAGTATCCTCTACTCAAACTCATTCCCAACATCCAATCGGATTTAACACGACACAAGGCGGCGGCGGCTAAGTTGTGGTATTGTTTGGCGACCACCATTTTTTTCCAAGCCTTTTCCATGTCGGACATGACGAATGAATTGAGCCATAATCGTTTTTGAGGTTTTTTGTTTCCGCCTGCTTTGTGAACCACTAAACGATAAATCAACTCTCCTTCTCGTCCTGCATCCATTCCGTTGATAATTTCGTCGGCTTGTTTAATGAGTTGTGATACGATTTTATATTGTTTGGCGGTGTTGGGTAAGACTTCGTATTTCCAATTTTCGGGGATTAAGGGTAGGTCTTCTAGTTTCCATGCTTTCCATCCATAGGCTGCGGGCATGGCGAGTCCGATGAGATGTCCCACACACCATGATATGGTATAGTTTTTTCCTTCTAAATAACCGTCTCTTTTTGTAAATCTTTCGCTTTCTACTTTCTCTAATAACTTTGCATAGGTCATCGCTACTGATGGCTTCTCTGCTAATAATAATTTCATAATTGTTGTTTTTATTTCTTCCTCTAAAATACGACTTTTTTTTCTCTTCATATAACTAGAATCAGGATTATTAGGATTTTAGGATTTTCTTCGGTTCGGTTCGTGGCTTCATCCTAAAGAATGAAGTAAAGGTTTTTATTTGAGAAAATTCGTGAATTTTC
>JAHDBB010000223.1:3302-9291 GCA_020630635.1 Chitinophagales bacterium | reverse complement strand
CTTTCTTCGCTCTCGCCAGATTCTTCACTTTCTTCTGATTCTTCGCTCTCGCCAGATTCTTCACTTTCTTCTGATTCTTCGCTCTCACCAGATTCTCCACTTTCTTCTGATTCTTCGCTCTCTTCTGTTTCTAACTCTCCTAAAATTTCTTCGATTTCTTCTTCGCTTAGTTCGTTGCCGTCTTCGTCGTAAACTCGACCTAATTCATCTACTGTGTAGCTGTCTCCTTCGGCTGTGGTAACGGTAACAGTACCATCTTCATTTTCTTCTACCTCTAAACCCATCTCTTCTAACTCTTCTAATAAGTCTTCTTCAGACTCGCCACTTTCTTCGCTCTCACCAGACTCTTCAGACTCACCACTTTCTTCGCTTTCGCCCGATTCTTCTGACTCTTCTGACTCTTCAGATTCGCCGCTTTCGCCAGATTCTTCTGACTCTTCAGATTCGCCGCTTTCGCCAGATTCTTCAGATTCACCTGTTTCAGGATCAATGTTTACTACAAAAGCTGTATAATTAAAGTTTTTGGCTTCAATATTGCCAAACATGCCTAAAGCTAATAACAATGAAAAAAGGGCAATTAGCTTTGTAAATCTTTTCAACATAACCTTTTAATTTTTATTTATTATTTAATTATTTCTATCTATTGTGCTATCATAATACAAAATTAATTTGTATTTATCTTATTGTGAGCATTGTTTTATTTAAAAACTTACGCACAAATATTTTAACATTCTCATACAAATTTAGTTTTAAAGTGTGTATTTTTCAAAAACAAAATTTTAAAATCTTACGCATAAAACTGATAATTTGTTTTGCTTTTTCTATGTTACAAATATCAAATGATTTAAATTTCCATCCTAATCTTTTCAAGCAAAATCTTACGCATAAATATTTAATTCATTCTATCTTTTCAACATTACAAAGATATGGAGTATTTGATATTATTTTTAATCTTTTCAAGCAAAATCTTACGCACAAATATTTAGTTTGTATCGTTTTTTTATATACTACAAAGATGCAAGGTTTTTGATATCATTTCTAATCTTTTTAAGCAAAATCTTACGCACAAATATCTCATTTGATTCTATAAAAAAGCTGCTTTAACCGTAGTATAAAACAGCTTTATTGACAAATTACCACATAATACTATAATTGAAAAACTTAAAGTTATTGATTTTTTATTTTGGTGCTAAGAAGTTGTTTCTCTGCCAAATAGACTTGAATGGACTGATATTTGCAACTACAAAAGATGGTTTAGTCTGTAAAACGTTCTGTCTATTGTAAAATAGCCCCGATAGGAGTGGTATTCGTGTGGAAGCGTTTGGCTACCTAAAACTTGGCAACACGAATAAGAACGGATAGCGGGACTTTCTAATACGACGAAGTACGGAACCTTTCGCTCCTAAAAAACAGACAACTTTTAAGGATGTAAAACTTGTAGCTTTAGGATATAATTTTCTTGGTTGGCTTGTAAGTGAATGATATATAGTCCATTGGGTATATTTTCAGTAGTAAAATGATTGATGGGTTGGTTGGTTTCCCATATTTTGCGGGCTTGTATATCGTATAGAGTTATCTTTTGAATTTGCTCTGTGTCAATGCCTGTGATATTTACGAAAGATTGGACTGGATTGGGGACACATTTGATATTTAAAGCATTGATTTTGGAATCTTTCTTACCTCGATCACTTAATTGGGAGGGTATATAGCCATTTAACTCGTTGTCCAAAAATAGACTTCCATCTAGCTCTATCTGAGCTATAACTTTACGATCATTATCGCCAATACTAGGTATGTCTTCGGAGCTGTCTTGTGGACCTTCAAAATTGTCATCTAAGCCTAAGAAATTACCGTATTTATCGAAAATAAGTGCTTGATCTTCCGCTAAATCAACAATGTATAGCAAAGTACAATTAAGATAATTGATAAGGTAGTAATTTTCTGCTATTTCTTCGGAATAATTGTCTTCTATATACGTCCTTGCCGCTTCTGGCAAATCCTCTTCCTCTACATTAACAATAATCTCTTCTTCGCTTTGATAGATAAAATTGAAATGAGCATCGAAATATAGTTGTGTTCCATCTGCTAAAGTCACTTGATAAGGTGTTGCACTTGTTTCATCTAAAATGACTCCTGCAACATTCTCTGCATAATTATCTGCTATATAAGTGGTGATTTCTGTATCTAAATCATCTATTTCAAATGTAGCAGTCGGTGCTTCAAAGTTTTCATCGCCTAAAAAGTTACCATCCAAATCAAAGAATAAAAAGCCTGTATCATTTTCTAATTCGACTTCAAAAACCCAAAGTCCATTGACAAATTCAGTTCTAGCTTTTTTGAAATCGTATTCAGCATTTTCGTTAAAAAATTGTTGAACAGTCATAGGTAAATCTTCCAAATCGCATTCTTGACCATCTATAAACATAAAATTGCCATCTAAATCGAATATTAAGTGGATTTTATCATTAGAAGAACTTGAACCACCTGTCTCACCCGACTCTCCTGACTCACCTGATTCTCCTGAACTACTAGACTCTGGCAAATCTGCTATTAGGTCTTCGATTTCTTCTAATAATTCTTCGTACTCATCTGCTAAATCTTCCTCAACTATACTGGCAATTAAATCATTCATGTCCATCGTCCAATCTTCAAAATCATCTGCTTCGTATTCGTTTAATAGGTCTTCAACGTCTTCTAATAAGTCGGCTAATTCATCTTCTAAATCTGTATCATTTATATCGTTGATAAGATCATCCATTTCATTGATAACTTGATCTATCTCTTCCAATAACTCCTCTAATTGTCCTTCCAGTTCTATTTTCACATCAATAATCCAAGTTGTTGCCTCTCCTTCTCCTTTTAATTTCAATTCAATTTTTTCGATAGTTGCCCCTTCATAGTTTGCTTCAATATAGGCAAGAATATCGGCAGGAATTTCTGACACTTCCAGCTCCATTTCTTGTAATTCAACAGGTTCTGCATCAGGAATTTCGTTGATGCTGGTTTCGTCAACCTCTCCCTCACTTATCTCGACTTCTCTGGTCGCAAAATTATTGGACATATTGACATCATTAGAGGGTCTGGCCCATACAATTACAAAATTTTTGGTATTGCTCAATGTGCCTCCTCCTATATCAAAAAGAGAAGGCTGAACAGGTACATCCTGCCTTATACTGATGGTATCTCCTACAGGAAAGTAAGTAGGCGTTGTAGCGATAAACAATTCTTCCTGAGCAGTTGTCAAATCATCTGGCGCAACGGTCCTTACTTCCATAGAAAGCCCTACTTCATTGGAGAGAAAAGGATCTGGTCCTCTGTTGACGACTCTATAGGTAACAGGCATATTACATCCTAGCGTCACCTCTTCGGGTATAAAGACTTCTACCAACTCCAAATCAAAGTTAGATTGAGCAAAAAGAGAAAAAGAGTATATAAATGAAGCTATTAGTATTAAGCAAATTCTTTTCATGATTTCTAAGTATTAATGATGATGACACTTTACTACTGCAAAGTTAAAACAAAAATAAGATTGGATTATCTTAGAAAAAGGCTGTATCTTACGCACAAATATTGAAAAAGAATGAAAAAAGCGAAGCTAACAGACTTAATCAATGCACTTAATAAAGGTGAAATTCGGAATCTAAAAGCCCATATTAGCCGTACAGCCGAAGAAGATGCAGAGGGTTTGAAAACTGTTCAGTTGTTTGATGCTATCAAAAAAGGGACTTACTCTGAATTTGACGAAGAACTAGTAGAATTATTATATGAGAATGGGAACAAAAATGCCTTTTATCGTCTTAAAAATAGGTTGATTCACGATATAGAACAAAGCATATTATTACTTAGTCGCAATATAGACATTCGCTTACAAATCTATCGTACCATAGAATTAGCCAATATTTTCAAATTTAAAACGGAATATGACACCGCCTTTGATTATTTGAAAAAAGCTGAAAAAATGGCTCAAAAAGCAGAGCATACAGACTTACTAGATCTTATTTACGAAGAAATCTTACACCTTACTGAAGATTACTATAAAATTCCACCAGACATTTATATCAAAAAAAAGCATGACAACTTAGAGGCTCATAAGATTGCCAAAAAAGTACGTTATTTACTGGCAAGTATTAAACATCAGCTCCGTAATACCAACTATTCTGCCAAAAACAAAGATGTGATAGAAGATCTCAACAACATTATTGAGCAGCTTTCCATTGAAGAAGATATTTTAAATACCCCTTCTGTAAAATGGCAAATTCACGAAAGTGTAAGAACTGTACTTTTACAAAGTCGCAATTTTGAAGAGCTAGAAAAATACCTCATTGAAAGTTTTCATGATTTTGAAAAAGATAAAATGTTCTCTCCTACTTACTATGAAAAAATATTTCCTTTATTAAGCTGGATTATTAGTGTTTTAACCATCAATAAAAAATTTAATGAATCGCTGAAATATGTTCATCGTTTAGAAGAAGCTCTTTTAGGAATGAATCGCAAATATTATTACAAATATGTTTGGATTTATCATCAAGGTCTATTAGGTAATTACTCATTTGTAGATAAAAATCAAAAAGCCAATGAAATGATGAAAGACATTATTGCCAATCCCAAATATACAGGCAACAACTTTCACGATATTTTTATTCATATCAATCATTCCTTATCTTATTATAATATGGGCAATCTAGACCAAGCCATCATTAGTCTTCGCCCTTTGCTAATTGCTGACACTATCAAAAACCTCTCTAGAGACTTACAATTACGCATCAATTTTTTAGAACTACTGGTCCAAACTGACAGCCAAGAATATGTTTATGCAGAACACAAAATCAATGAGATGAGACGGACTTTTAGAAAAGAACTTCCAACAGAACAATATAATAGAGAAAAAACTTTTTTGGCTATTTTACGTGAAATTGTTTGCAAACCTGCTCCTTTTAAGAATGAAAAAATCCTTCAAAAGATAGAAACTTTTATCCAACAATCTCCCAATTTTGAACCAGGTTCCAACGAATTTATCAATTATAAGATATGGCTTCAATCCAAATTACAAAAAAGAAGCTACTATTCTTTGATCTTAGAAGTCGTGGGAACAAATCTTTAAAAATTAGCATACGTATAAATCAAATTTGTAATTCATAATTCTAAAGGTGGGTATTTTTAGGGCTTTTCCTTAAATTTGTTTAAACTTTGGGATTTCCCTTTATTCAAAAACTAAATCGTTCAAACAATGCTCATGAAATATATGTACCTTATGCCCATTTTTGCCATTATTGTGGCAGTTTTATACAGCAGTTGTTCCCCAAAAAAATATCTTCCCAATCAATATAAGAAAAAGCAACTTATATTTGGGTCTGGTGGAGGATTTACAGGAGCTGTTACGACTTATGTGCTTCAAGAAAATGGCGAGATATACAAATTTTTGACAGATACAACTTATGAAGCGGTAACCATTTTGCCCAAAGACACCACCAAAAACTATTTTTCAACCTTAGATACTCTCCATCTTGACTCTTTGGATTTCAATCATCCTGGCAATATGTATTTTTTCATAGAAAAGAAAGACGGCTTCAAAGATGAAGAAAGTGCAAGAGTTACTTGGGGCGATGGTAAACACAATCCACCTACAGGCATTAAAGAATTACATACAAGTTTGACCCAAGTGATTCGGGATCTCAAACAACGCCCTCGACCACAAGGTCCTGCAAAATAGATTATTAGTGACGAGTAGATAGTGGCAGGTGGCTTTTCGGCTCTTTTATGATTTTTATTTTTAGAAGCGAAAGGTTCAGTGCTTCGTGGCTTTAGAAAGTCCCGCTATCCGTTCTCATTCGTGCCGCCAAGTTTTAGGCAGCCAACGCTTCACACGAATACCACTACTATCGGGGCTAGATCGTTGCAGACACAACCGATAGTATCTAGATTACGTTTATGACGAAAAAAAATCACTCGTCACCAGTCACTAAAGAAGTCACTCGTCACCAGTCACTAA
>JAHDBB010000223.1:0-3202 GCA_020630635.1 Chitinophagales bacterium | reverse complement strand
TCACTCGTCACCAGTCACTAAAGAAGTCACTCGTCACCAGTCACTAACAGAACATTACAAATTACAAAATAAAAATAGCTATGCGAATTTCCATACTTTTTGGCATTATGCTACTAGCTTGCTCCAACATTTTAGCACAAAGTCCATTTGACCAAAAACAAAAGCAAGACTATAATCCTAATTCTAACCATGAATTTCAATTGATAGATGGACAAACCAACCATACCCATCGTCAATATCAACAACGCTATCAAAGCCAACCTTTTGTACAAAGTAAACCTGTACTCAAAGACTTAAACATCAAACGTGCCAATGATACGGGAATGCCCATATTTATCGAAGGCTATAAAAGTCAAAAAGACTTTGTAGGTAAATCTGCCAATGTGATCAATGAAGCCGCTTTTGACTTCTTGACAGAGGTAAAGGAAGAATTATGTCTCATCAACCCAAGAGAAGAGTTCACAATTCTTTTTAGCGAAAAAGACGCTCAAGATTATCAACACATCAAATTACAACAAACTTACGAAGGATTACCGATCTATGCATCCGAACTCATCGTTCATGCTCAATCCAATGGCAAAATGAGTATCAATGGTCGTCATCAACCTACACCTGATTTAGAAACGACCACACCAACCATTTCAGCAGAACAAGCTGCCGAGATCGTAACCAATCATCATGCCACCGACCATCCTTATCGAGAATTAACCGATACAGAAAAAGAGATGTTAAGCTATGAAGGTCCACAAACAGAGTTGATTCTTTATCCATCTCGTGAGGTTTTCGGGCATTTTCACTTAGCCTACCACATCACCTTACGTCCCAATTTTATGCAACGTTTTGAGTATTTCATAGATGCTCATACAGGCGAATTTTTGAACCACTACGATCATACTTGTAGTATCAACGGTCCAGCAACCGCAACAGCTCAAGACCTTAACGGAGTCAATCAAATCATCAACACCTACGAGTATCAAAATAACTTCTATCTTTACGATGCCTCAAGAGATATGTACACAGGTCCACAAAGTGGTTTACCAATGCCTGGTGATGGAGGTATAGAAACCCTTGATTTTCAAAACAATAGCTTTCAACAACCAAGTTACGCAGACATCAAAACATCTAACAATGTTTGGACTACTGCCAACCACAGAAAAGGCGTTTCAGCTCACCACAATGCAGGAGAATGTTATGAGTATTTCAAAAATACACATGGTCGAAATTCTATCAATGGACAAGGTGGTGACATTGTTTCCTTCATCAATGTAGCAGATGAATATGGCAACGATTTTGACAATGCCTTTTGGAACGGACAATACATGTTTTATGGCAATGGTAAAAATGCCTTTTATCCATTAGCAGGTGCATTAGACGTAGCAGGACATGAAATGTGTCATGGCGTTATCCAAAGTACTGCCAACTTAGAATATCAAGGCGAATCAGGAGCGATCAATGAATCTATGGCAGATGTATTTGGTGTAATGATTGATAGAGACGACTGGGATTTAGGAGAAGATATCGTACAGCCTGGTGTATATCCCAACGATGCTTTGCGAAGTATGTCAGACCCACACAATGGAGCAAATACAGGAGACTACGGCGGTGGCTGGCAACCTTCTAACACCAATGAACAATATACAGGAAGTGCCGATAATGGCGGGGTTCACATCAATAGTGGTATTCCTAATAATGCGTTTTATCGTATCGCCATAGCAACTTCTAAAGAAAAAGCCGAAGCAATTTATTACAAAGCATTGACTTCTTACTTAACTCGTTCTTCTCAATTTATTGATTTACGTTTAGCAGTTATTAGTGCTGCTCAAAACTTAGGATACAATGGCGATCTCAATGCCATCGCTACGGCTTTCAATCAAGTAGGTATTTTAGATGGAAATGGCGGAAACTATGAAGAAGAAATCGAAGAAAATACAGGAGATGAATTTATCCTTAGCTTAGATGTCAATAGTGGTGATCCTAATACCTTATATGTTTCTGATGTGGCTGGCACTAACTTTTTGCCTTTGACCACCAATACCGTCAATCGCAAGCCTTCTATGACAGATGATGGTCAAGACATTTACTATGTTGGAGAAGACAATAAGGTTTATAATATTAATCTTGCCTTAGCCAATGGAGATTTAGGTAGTTTAAGCCCACAAGAAACACAGGTTTCTGCACTCAATGGTTTGACTTGGGACAATGTAGCGGTATCTAAAAATGGCAAAAGATTGGCACTCATCTCTACCTTTATTGATACAGCTATCTACGTTTATGATATTCCGACACAAGAAGTCGCTAAGTTTAGATTATATAATCCGACTTTCTCCTCTGGCGTAAATGCAGGTGGAGTTTTATATGCTGATGCCATTGAATGGGATTATACAGGACAGTATATCTTGTATGATGCTTACAATGTTATTGACAATCCACTAGCTGGTGAAGTTGATATTGATTATTGGGATATGGGTGTTTTGCATGCTTGGAACAATGATGGAGAAGATTTTGCAGAGGGAGATATTACCAAGCTTTTTTCTAACCTTCCTGAAGGAGTCAGTATCGGTAATCCAACCTTTACTAAAAACTCTCCCTATATTATTGCCTTTGACTACCTCAATACGCCTGAAGCTGAAACGATCTTAAAAGGTGCAAACTTAGAGACAGGAACGGTCGAAGATATTTACAATAATAATTCGCTGGCGTATGCTTCTTATGCTACTGATGATAGTAAGATTGTCTTTAGTAGTTTAGATGGTACGGAGGAAGTCGTCAAAAGTATCAACCTTCAATCTAGCAAAATAGAGGCAAGTAGTGGCGCATCCACCATTATTGGCGTGGCTAAGTGGCCTATCTGGTTTGCACAAGGTCAACGAGATTTGCCAACCAGTGTAACAGAGGTTAAAAATATCACTGAAAATTTACAGGTTACGCCTAATCCGTTTTCAGAAAACTTAGTTGTCAACTTTAATTTAAAAGAAACGACTGATTTACAAGTTAGTGTATTTACGATCACAGGACAAATGATTCGTTCTTCATTGGCTCAAACTTATACTGCTGGTTCTCATCAAATCCAATTTGAAACAACGGACTTAGCGGCTGGTTCTTATATCGTGCATTTACGCAATAATGAACAAACGCAATCATTGAAAGTGGTGAAGTTTTAGTAGTCGATAGTCGATAGTCGATAGTCGATAGTCGATAGTCG
>JAHDBB010000222.1 GCA_020630635.1 Chitinophagales bacterium | reverse complement strand
TGCAAGTACTTTGAAAGCAGGTATTTATTGGGTCGAGTTGGTGAGTGGAGATCAAAGGTGGATCGGGAAGGTTGGAGTTTATTAATGATAAATTGTGAATGGTAAATTTTGTGATTTTATTTTTAGGAGCGAAAGTTTTTTTGCTTCGTCGCAATGGAAAGTCCCGCTATCCGTTCCTATGAATGCAGCCAACGTTTTATTAAGCCACGCATTACATTCATACCACTACTATCGGGGCTAATTGGTTGAGGACAGAACGCTTCACAAACCGAACCACTTTAGAATTTAGAGATTAAAAATTAGAATTTAATTCATTTCTGGTTATTGTTGAAAGGACACAACCTCTATGCTTCGGGAAATTTGACAACTTCTGTTGGGTATTTACAGGAAAGTTGTCAAATTACAGTTCACTTGTGCGACAGTTTCTGTTATTGATTCTCTTATCATTACATTAGTAAAAATTCTGTGTATTCTTGTAATTCTTAAAAAATTCTGTTCAAAAAACTGGCACTAAGAAGTCCTTTCCAAATCCACCTAGACCCGATAGCAGCGTTATTGCAAAAGCAAGGCTAAAAGGTTTTGCGAAGCTTTGCAATAGTAGCGAATAGCGGGGAGACCCATCACAATAAAAGAGTAATAACCTTTCTCTCCAAAAAAGAAAAAAGCCAACAAAAAATCTTTCCTTCATTCTCCAGGATATAAACCGAAAAAATCCTGTAAATCCCAAAATCCAAAAAATCCTGACTCTAGGTGTATGAAGAGAAAAAAGCATCAATTCCGCCCACAACACTTCTTATACTTCTTCCCACTCCCACAAATACAGGGCTCATTACGCCCCACCTTTTGAACCAGAACAGGCATTTGACTTTGATAAAAATCAAAATATTGTTTTATAGTTTGGTAAAGAGGCAAATTTCTATTTTGCGGATATTCCATAATAGTCATCGCTTTTTTTTGATAATCTAAAGCTTTTTGTTTTTGACCTAATTTGTAATAAATATTGGCAATGTTATTATAAGAACTCGCAATATCTGGGTGTTTGTTATCAAATATTTTTTCTCTAATATTAATAGCTTTAAGGTTAAATTCTAACGCTTTTTTAAAGTCTTTTAATTCTTGAAAAATGCCTGCAATGTTATTATAAGAAGTAGCAAGATTAGGATGTTTATTATCAAAAATTTGTTCAAAAATATTAATAGTTTTTAAGTTGAATTCTAAAGATTTTTTTAGTCTTCCTAAATTGTGATAAACTAAAGCAATATTATTATAAGAACCTGCAAGATCTGGATGTTTATTATCAAAAATTTGTTCTCTAATACTAATAGCTTTAAGATTAAATTCTAACGCTTTTTCTAATTCTTTTAAATCTTGATAAACTGCTGCAATATTATTATAAGAAGTAGCAAGTTTGGGATGTTTATCATCAAATATTTTTTCTAATATATTAATTATTTTAAGATGAAATTCTAAAGCATTTTTAAGATATCCTAACTGTTTATAAGAATTAGCAACATTATTATAATAAATGATAATTAGGAGTTTATTCTCAAATGTTTGTTCATAAATTTCAATCGTTCGTAATTGATAATCTAAAGCTGTTTTATATTGACCTTTATCTTGAAAGACTAAAGACACATTATTAAGAGTAGTAGCTAATTTTTCTTTTTCGTCTGTCTCTTTAGCAATTTTAATAATCTTCTCTGCCACCTCAATAGCCTCATCCCACATTCGATTATCACTCAAATATCTAAATTTAAGTTCTAAATGTCTAATATTATCCTCCTTTAAATGCTTCTCATATCTCACATACAGCTCATTAGTCTTATCAGAAATTTGAATATCCTGATAACTTCGATAAAGCGGTAAAACCAATTCCGTAATCGTCTTATGAATCGGATACCCACTTTCCTCTGCCTCCTTCAACTGACGTTCATATAATTCAATTTTTAACTTAATTTGTTCATACTCTTCTTTAGTTTGATAGTCCTCTGAAAATCGACTCTCCAGAGTAGAACTACTATGATAGATTTCAATATCAGGAAATTCAATAGTAGAAATAGTACGAAAACTAAAAATATCTTGTGCAGAAGTTGCCCAACGAGCTATATCTTCCTTTTTGATCCAGACCATCAAAAGTGTTTCCAATTGGGTAATAATATCTCTGGATTGATTAAAAGTATATAAAGCATCAGGATATTCAGCAATCAAATAATCCAAGTTATTGATGATAAGACCACTAAGTTTGGGATGGTCTTTTAAGTGTTGATTAAACTGGTCATAAAATGGGGTAAAATTCTCTTCATCTTCTACCAAAATATCTTTAACCTCAATGCCTTTTGAAGCCAATTTTTCAGCAACTTGTTTATTAACTTCCTTTCGTAGATAAAAGTTAGACGACGTACAAAAAAGTAAGCCAAAGCCTTTTTTTCTAGAAAAAAAACTTACGACTTCTTTTACCTTATTTAAAAACTCTTGATTATGCAGAGCATTTGTGTGGGTCGTCTCCATGAGGCTGAATTTTACCTTTATCAATTAAAAAGTCTTTGACGACAGGATGTACATCAAACCATTGCGTATCGTTATAGGACAAAATGCAGAGATTTTGGCGAAGGTCTAAGACCGCATTACTATTGGGAGGCGTTTTATCTTCCGACTCATAAGTTTCTACCAATGCTTGTAGATAGTCCTCATATTTGATAACTTCTCCATCTTTGGTCCTTTTTTCAGCAATGGAGTTAGCATATTCATTGCGTAAACGCCAGTAGGCTTTACAATATTCCAAACGACTCACTTTTTCTTTTTCATAATCTAAGGCACGCAAAGAAGCCGAAAGCAACATCCTAAATAAATCTCGAATACAACCACCACTTTTGACTAAAAAAGACTCTAAAAGTCCTTCTTCAAAAAGGTCTAATTTCATTCTACTTTTCACGATATTACTTAAAATCTTTCGTCCTTCTTGATTAGGAGAACCGTCCCGATTAAATACTTTTATAGTCGGTAATTCAAAACTTAGATCAAAGTAGTTTTTGATGGTGTTGAATTGAGTATGATACATCAAAGAAATAGGGAAGGTAAAAATAACATTGGTTTGAACTTGGGTTAAAAAGACAGAGTAATTATAAAAAAGGTCCTGTGCTTTGGGTAAGTCTAGTTTATCCATATCCTCAATAATAATGAGCAGGTCTTTAATTCCTTTTTTCCATAGCTTTTGTTTGATTTCTACAATTAGAAGATTACAGTTTTCAATCAACTGATTGAGTTTTAATTCTATCTTAGTCGTAATCTCTTTTTTATAAGAACCGCTTGTTTTAGCAGTAGCTTTTAAGCGAGCAAATATTTTGGTGAAATATGGAATAAAAAAACTTGTTTCTGCACCACCACTTACTTCTGCATCAATCGAACCAGCCAAAGAACGAATCTCTTTAATAGCAGGAGCTTCTAACCAAAGATTGAGTTTTTTTAAGTAGGTTTGACTAATATCCAAATCCTGCTCTTTGGCTAATGCTAAAAGGTTTTCCATCAATACCAAATATAAATCAGTATGATTGACTGTAACAGGGTCTAGTTCCTGATAGACAGAAAAGTTGATAACTTGTATTTGTTGAGAAATTTGTTGTGTAAGATAGTTAAGTTCTGTTGTCTTGCCGCATCCTCGATAACCAGAAAAAAGAATATGCAAAGGTTGAGAAACTTCATTTTCTATGTTGTTAAAAAGAAGTCGCTCAATATGTTTAATGGGATTATCTCCTCTACCTTTAACTGTATTGATATAGAATTGATCCAATAAGTTGATAGACAAAGGCATAATATCCAATGCTTGCATCGTTCCTTCTAAGTCGTGTGCATATTTTAATGACATATTCGTATAAAGTTTAGCTTGGTTGAAACAAAGATACAACAAAATACATCAACCCCAAACCCCATCATACCGCTCCCCAATCACCCCCAAATGATGCTTCTCATGACCAGGCACAATAAACGCCAACGTCAAAACATCAATCGGATACCCACTCGCAACACCACTTTGCGTCAACAAAGAAGCAGGCATATTTTTAAACAACTGAATCGTCGCCTGTCGAACCGCCTTATATTCCTCCAACAAATCCTTTAAACGATAAGCCGAAGCATCTATATTTTGTATAAATACATCCTGATCAAAACCAGGAAGTTCTGTTTGATCTTGACGAGCAAAACGCATCGCCCGATACGTCATCACCCGTTCCGTATCAATCAAATGCATCAAAATTTCCTTCAAAGTCCACTTACCCATTTGATACGTATAATTCGCATCCTCCTCCGAAAAATTTTCATAAACGCTCAATAAATTAGCTCGTCCATTTTTCAAATTTTCGACAATATCATCACTTTCAACGTGTTCAATATAACGTTTATAAAAACTCGGAACTTTATTAATATCAGGTCTCATGTTTTCTTGATTTTTAAAGTATTATTTATTTTTTACTTTACCCGTCACTCGTCACTTTAATATTATTTTTTTCACTCCCATCGGACGATCATTCACCCAAATTTTCAAAAGATACAAACCCTTTGGCAAATTTTTCAAGTCCATACCATAAACCAAAGGCTCAACCTTATCAACTATTTCAGTTTTGACCAAATGACCATACACATCATAAAGACTAAAAATAGTTGCTGCATCATAGGGTAAATTATGGCGAACATACAACATATTATCTACCGCAGGATTTGGAGAAACTTGCAACCACGTATATCGCCACCAATCAGAATAGGCAAATGAAATCGAATCAATTAAAGTAAAACTCTGTGTTTCAATATTACAAACACCAGCCTCCGTACATGCCATCGCTTTGACGGTTCCAGAACTGACCAAATTAAAAGGTCCCTCATAAAGAGTAGAATTGAATGTTGGAGTGCTGCCATCTATGGTGTAATAAATGTTAAGGTCTTCTTCTTGTACATGCTGGGCATAAATGCTGACTTGTGTTGGTACAAAATAATACTCCCAATCAGGTGAAATTTGAATGGTGGGAGCTGTACCTACTGGAGTGTTGGAAGTCTTCACAATATCAAAATAATCCAATACGTCACCTGTTTCACTAATGAATTGGAAACCCAAAGTATCGCCATTTACTTTCAATAAACCAGATCCCAATTGTTGAGCAATACCATAATAAGAGACGGGATGCGGAAAACTGGCTTGTCCTGGTTTGGCTCGTCCCGAACAACCCATAATCACATAAACAGTCCCTAAGCCATTAGTCATGTTTTTTTGATAGGCTTGATTTTCGTCTAAGTGTCCTGTACTTCCATCCAATACATGAGCATTAGGTGTAAATGTATTGGCATTGCCATAGTGTCCTCGAATCAACTTAGAACGTTCATAGCAATGACTGTGACCTGTCAAAACCAAGTCAACTCCAAAGCGTTCTAAAATGGGATTAAATTGTTCACGCATTTCATAGCATTCATTCGAATAATCAGAATCATGTGAACCTTTGGTGTAAGGTGGGGAATGAAAAAAAGCAATCGTCCATTTTTGTTCATTTTCGGTCAAATCTTGTTTGAGCCATTGTCCCATGGCATTGGTGGAGTCTCGTCCATAGTCTTCTGAATTGAGACAAACAAAGTGAATATTTCCATAGTCGAATGAATAAAATGCTTCTGTTTCGGATGGTCGTCCACCTGCTTCGCCTTGTGTGGGCAGGGTAAACATATCATAATAGGGACCATAAGTTGGATTGGAAGAGGTTTGACCATTCCAAAGCTCATGATTGCCAATGGTCAGCCAAGAACCGCTTTGTCGAAGATGACGAGGATAAGCCTCAAAAAATCCTTCTTGATAATCTTGATCTGTTCCATCTACATAGGCATTATCACCCAACCAAATTAGTGCATTTATACGTTCATCGCCTATGAAATTATCAAAAGCATCTCTTACTAAAAGTTGCCCTTCATTTTTTGTTCCTGCATCGCCCAAGACCCAAAATTGATAATCTCCTTCTTCGCCAATGACAGGATTGGTATAAAAATGATAGCTATCATCTTGACTAATACAATTATTGGGATCTTTACAAATGGTATAAAAATATTTTGTGTCAGGAGCTAAATTTTCTAGCTTGATTTCATGTTCATTGGTAGGAGACGAAATAGAAGCCACCAAGTTAAGATTATTTTCATTTAGACCATACTGGACAAAGGAAGGAACGGCTGCATTGGTACGCCATCGAATAGTCATACTATTGCTCGTCGCCTGTTGCAAATACGGTCCTCGTATCACCGAATTGCCAAAATCCTGTGACATCACATTTATACAAATAAACAAAAGAAAATATCGTATAAAAAATTTCATATTTTTGAGCTGAAATGATAAAATAAGAGGTACATTCCCTAACCAAATAGACCCGATAGTAGCGTTATTGCAAGAAGCAAGGCTAGGAAGTTTTGCGAGGCTTGCAATAGTAGCGTATAGCGGGGAGACCCGTCACGATGAAAGAGGAACCTTTCTCTCCTAAAAATCAAAAACAAAGATACCACTTTATTTGTTCAAATGTATTATACTTTAGGACGGAACGTTCCAACTTCTTCGCAACAGCAAGTCCCGCTGTCCGTTCTCATTCGTGTGCCAAGTTTTAGGTAGCCCACGCTTCACACGAATACCACTACCATCGGGCGTATTTTTGAAAGGACACTACTCCTTCGTCACATTCATCCTCCCCACATCCCATCCCACAAACTGCAGCACAAAACGAACAGCAATTTGACAACTTTGAAGCACAAAACGAACCAAAGCTGTCAAATTTCCACAAACCACGAAATGAACGGAAACGTCCCCTCGTCCCCAAACCAAGAAATGAACGGAAACGTCCCCTCGTCCCAAACCACGAAACGAACCACCATCTATAATGGAACTATTCTTCTCTTTCCAATGTTTGGTAAAAGGATTCAAAAAAGCATAAACCCATGATACAAATAAAAAAGTACCCCCGTACCCATCACATTGAAGGCTCTCGATTTCAAACAGGAGACGAAGACCTCAACAATGTCCCCTACAAAAATATCAAAGGTAAATTCTTAGTCGTCGAAGAAAAGATGGATGGAGCCAACAGCGGCATCAGTTTTACCGACTGGGGCGAACTGCGTTTACAAAGCAGAGGGCATTACCTAACAGGCGGACCCCGTGAAAAACATTTCAACCTACTCAAAACATGGGCAAATGCCCACGCTCCCCAACTTTGGGAAATTTTGGGTAAGCGATACATTATGTATGGCGAATGGATGTACGCCAAACACACCGTCTTTTACGATCAGTTGCCCCACTACTTTATGGAATTTGACATTTTAGATACCGAAACAGGTATTTTTCTAAGCACCCAAAAACGCCAAGAAATGCTAAAAGACTACCCCTTTGTCGTTTCTGTCAAAGTACTATACGAAGGCACCGATCACCACAAAGAAATGCTCCAAAAATTGGTCAAACAATCCTATTTTATCCAAGATAAACACTTAGAAGCCTTGCGCCAATTAGCCGAGCAAAAAAGCCTAAATGCAGAACAAGTTGTAAAAGAAACAGACAATAGCAACTTGATGGAAGGTTTGTATCTAAAAGTCGAGACAGAAGAGGCGGTCACAGAGCGTTACAAATTTGTAAGAGCCAGTTTTCTAAGTGCCATCCAGAGTTCCGAAAGTCATTGGCTCAATCGTCCCATTATCCCCAATCAATTGAGAAGTGATGTAGATATTTTTGCTATGTAAAATTAGTATGTTTTATGGACGATGGGACGATGGGACGATGGGACGATGGGACGATGGGACGATGGGACGAGAAGGGGCGTTAATCTTTTTTCCAGTAAACAATATCTTAAAACCGATGAAAAGAACCGCACTATGTACCATCGACTATAGACTTATAAAACCGCCCCTCGTCCCCAAACCACGAAACGTCCCGCAAACGCCCCCTCGTTCCAAAAACCAGAACCACATTCATCATTTATAATTCATAATTCACCATTATATAATGCTCACTCAAACTTGGACATATCCTTATTGCCCTAATCTCAATGAAGCAATTGATTGGGAAACCATCTTTTCAAAATATGAATGTTTACAAATATTAGAATCCATTCCACAAAGCCCAATTTATCATGCAGAAGGCAATGTCTGGATTCATACGAAGATGGTCTGTGAAGAAATGGTCAAACTGACTGAATGGCAAGAACTCAACGATCTAGATCGCTCTATCTTATTTTTTTCAGCCCTACTACATGACATTGGAAAAGCTCCTTGTACAGTGGTGGAAGAAAATGGACAGATTACTTCACATAAACATGCGGTAGTCGGTGCATTGATGACTCGACAACTTTTGATGAAAGAAACATGGCATCAAATCCCTTTTGCCTTGCGAGAAAGAGTCGTATATTTAGTACGCTATCATGGATTACCGCTTTGGTTTATGGGTAAACGAAATACGGAAAAAGAAATACTTCGAGCTGCTCAACTTGTCAACCTAAAACATTTGGCAATATTGGCGGAGGCAGATTTGCGAGGGCGGATTTGTGAAGGAAAAGAAGACCTACTTTTTAATATTGAGTTGTTTAAAGAAAAGGCGGAAGAGTATGGTTGTTTGGAGCAGGCTTATCCTTTTTCATCCGATGCAGCCCGTTTTATCTACTTTCAAAAAGAAGAAGGCAATCGTTTTTATGAACCTTACGAAAAAGATACTTTCGAGGTGATTTTAATGGCAGGTTTACCAGGTGCTGGAAAAGATACTTTTATACAAAACAATCTTAAAGATTTACCCGTTATCTCATTGGATCGTATCCGAAAAGAGCTAAAAATATCGCCAAAAGATACACAAGGCAAAGTCATTCAAACTGCTAAGGAACGTGCCAAAGTTTTCTTACGAAAAAAGGAAGCCTTCGTTTGGAATGCCACCAATATTAGCCGAAAGGTGAGAGGACCACTTATTGAGCTATTTGCGACCTATGGAGCGAATATCAAAATTGTTTATATCGAACCCAATTTGAAAACGCTTTTTGCTCAAAATGAAAATCGGGAGGACATCGTGCCTCGAAATGTTTTGAAAAGAATGATGAAACGTTTGGAAGTTCCCACCCTTGTCGAAGCCCATCAAGTTGACTATATTATTAAGAGTGACGGGTGACGGGTGGATAAATTTTTGTTGAGGCTCTAAATTTTTAAAAATTTGAGTTAAAACAATTGATGGTACTATGAAGTAGTGTCCTTGCAAAATAGCCCCGATAGGAGTGGTATTCGTGTGGAAGCGTTGGCTTAGAAAAACGTTGGCAACACGAATAAGAACGGA
>JAHDBB010000736.1 GCA_020630635.1 Chitinophagales bacterium | reverse complement strand
TTTTGGCGGCAAGGGAATGAATTCCCTCAATCAGTAAGGTGCAAAATAACGGTGCATAGCAATCCGATTGGAACGACTTATTTTTTCTTTTTTTGTGGCTTAGATGTGAGAACAGATGCGATCTGTTTCTACTAGGAAAAAAGAGGGGCTTTTCTTGCACCTAACCTGATTTATCTATATATTGAAACGCTATTTTTGTAAACAAAACACCTTATGATGAAAGATGCAAAGTACTTATTGGCTTATATTGCTCCCCTATCGGCTATTTGGGGAATTTATATGGGAGGTCTGTGGACCTTTTCGACGTTTATGATTGCCTATGTTATTATTCCTTCTTTAGAGTTGATTTCGATTAAATCGACTAGTAATTTTTCGGAGGAAGAAGAGCATGAACGGCTGAAATCGCTCTTTTTTGATGCTTTGTTGTATCTCAATGTTCCTTTACTTTATGGGATTTTGTGGTATTATTTTAGCTCTGTGTCAACGGGCGTTTATGCCCCTTACGAAATCGTTGGACTGACGGCAAGTATCGCTATTATTTTGACTTCTATGGGCATCAATGTGGGTCATGAATTGGGGCATCGAAAGACTTGGTATGAACAAACGATGTCGAAGCTGTTGTACTTGCCTTGTTTGTATATGCACTTTTTTATTGAACACAATAAAGGACACCATAAAAATGTAGCAACGGATGAAGATCCTGCTTCGGCTCGAAAAGGGGAGATTGTTTACTTTTTTTGGATTCGCTCGGTGATTGGTGGGTATTTGTCAGCTTGGAATATTGAGAATAGCCGACTTAGACGCAAAAAACAGGCGGTTTGGGGATTTAGAAATCAGATGATTCATTACCATATTATACAAGCCTTGTATCTTTTAGGGATTTATACTTTTTTTGGGGGGACTGTTTTGACCTTATCAATTATCGCCTCCACTGCTTCTTTCTTGTTATTGGAGACCATCAACTATATCGAACATTATGGTTTGAGACGCAAAAAATTGCCTTCGGGTCAATATGAGCGAGTGCTTCCTCGTCATTCTTGGAATTCTAATCACGAGGTTGGACGTATCTTTTTATATGAATTGACTCGTCATTCGGATCATCATTATAAATCGACTCGTAAGTATCAGATATTGCGTCATTTTGATGATGCTCCTCAATTGCCTTATGGCTATCCAGGTTCTATGTTGTTGGCTTTTATTCCGCCTTTGTGGTTTCGGGTAATGGATAAGGAAGTGCAGGCAGCGGAAGTGGCTTTTGGGTAGGTTGAGTAACGAGAAAAAAATAACTTCCGCATTTGGTAGTGATCTTTTGATCCAATCCTGCGTTGAAAAGCCTCATCGTAGCACAGCTATGACCGAAACGTCGGACCGTGCGCTTTTCGTCGAATCGTCGAACCGCTTGTGAATCAAAATCTCTTTTCCCAAAATGCTGGACTTATTTTTTAATCATTACTAAGTACACTGTCAATTAAGTTTCTTCCTATTTTTGAATCATCCTTATCTG
>JAHDBB010000221.1 GCA_020630635.1 Chitinophagales bacterium | reverse complement strand
CCGTCTAAAGTTGCCACGATTATTGCCCCATTTTACAATAAAAGAAAAAATGCCTCGCTTCAATCGGATTGCTACCCACGCAAAGAAGAGGCAATCTGATTGATAAAGAGAAAAGAGCCTATTAATATAAATCAATCGGATTGCACGCTTCAGTAATTGCATAGCAATCCGATTGAAACGACTTACCCTTTCTAAGCACAATAAAGATAATTAGCAAGCTTAGATGGATAACCCCAAAATTATAATCAAAATTTTGTCTATTCTTTTAATTCTTAAAAAATTCTGTTCAAAAACTGGCACTAAGAAGTCCTTTCCCTAACCAACTAGACCTGATAGCAGCGGTATGAATGCAAATGCGTTGGCTTAAAAAAACGCTGGCTGCATACATAAGAGCGAATAGCAGAGAGACCCATCACGATGAAAGAGTAATAACCCTTCTCTCCAAAAAGAAAAAAGTCAAAATAGAACCGAAAAAATCAAGAAAATCCTGATTCTAGTTGTATGAAGAGAAACCACAAAATGAACCGAACTATGGACTATCGACTATTAGGCTATGGACTAAATTCTCCTAAAATTTAAAAACTTTCAAACACTGTATGTCATCGTTTTGTCGAATTGTCAAAAAGTACATTCCACTTTCCAAACGACCTGTATCCAAAACAACACTTGAAGCAGCAGGATGTTGAGTTATTACCGTTTTTCCTTCTAAGTTTTTTAGTGAGACCATTTGTATCAATTCATCCGATTCCACGTTCAAAAAATCTTGCATAGGATTAGGATAAACTTGGACAGCTATATTTCCCATAGTATTTATACCCGTCTCCACCAAAGTATATTGAACTAAATCATTGATTTGTTGACCATTCAAAATTTCTTTGGTTTGATTATTTTGAATAAACGCAATGACTTGACAATTTTCTAAATTCCAATTAGGCGATAACTCAAAAGTAATATTTTCTTCTATGATGTCCCCTTGTTCCATATCTATCGGAATCCCCAAAACTCCATTCACTGAATACATTGCCCTTTCTGTAAAGTTGATTTCATTTAGACCCAACCATTCATGTTCAATATAGGATTCTGTCAAGACAATATGAAGGCTGTGATCATTACCATAAACCCGTCCAACTGCTTCGATTTCGATAATCGTCGAAAAAATTTGATTGAGCGTATCTAAAAAAGTATTTTTGAATGAAAGTGCAACGGGTGTATTAATCAAAAACTTTTCTTCCACCGTAATAGCATAAGGCGCATACGTACTCGAATTGGCTCCACCACCAGCCGTATAAGGATCAAGCCCATCAAAAAAAGTAGCTGGCAAATTGGTAATTTCATAAAAATCAGTGATGCGTTCACGCCCTGCCATCGTCTCAAATTCATCATCCACATGATAAGCGATGATAGCAACAGGATGCTCATTACTGACCAATTCTTCACAACCATTGGCAGCCGCAGGACAAGCCGAACACCACGTTCCAGCCATCTCTTCCACCACCACCAAATTTTTAGCGATATTGGTATTTTCAGTCAAAACAACTTGCACCGTATCCGATTCATTTTCAATCAACACATCTCCTTCCTCAAAATAAAAGCCTTCCGCCTCCACCAAATAATCATAGCCATTGGGCGCAACATTTTCAACAACGACCAATCCATTTACATCAGAAACGTAGCTACTATCATTAAACGAAATTTCAGCTTCATTTATAGGATTTCCATTTTGATCTTCAAGCTCAAAAACAAGGTAGAAATCAGAAACTTGCAAGGTAAAATCACAAGTATAAACGCTTGCATTTTCGATCAATTTGGTTGTACTAAAAGGTAAGTAACCATCTGCTGAAACGTCTAAAATATGCTCGCCTAAAAAAGTAATACTCGAATAAAAGCCTTGTTCATTGGTGAGTAAATGAGTCGTTTGATTGAGGGTATTATTCGTAATTTTAACCAAAGCATCTTCAATAGGTTGATTTTCTGCATTCAGAACCAATCCTTCCAAATAACCAAAAGAAGGCATCGTATAAGGAATCGCCAAAGCCGTCATTTGAGCATTATCCAATAATGTACCCAAAGAAGTCGCTTGTCCTGTTGCTATATCTACCGTAAATAATTGGGGATTCATAAGATTATCCGCAAAGAATGCCGTAAAGAAAAGCATTTGCGTACTTCTATCAAAAGCCATATCAAATCCGTAGGAAACATTGAGACCCAAAGCACCAATACTATTGGCTTCTCCTGTCAAAGTATTAAGTTGATAAAGAGAATCGGTATTCGCATCTATCCCATAGATATTGCCATACAAATCAGCAGCTATCGAAAATAAATTGATGCCATCATTAAAATCTCCTATCAATGTTTCTTCTTCGGCTTCCATATCTAAGCCAAAAATTTGCGTTCCATTGGTTCCATACCATTGTTGAGCAACAGGCGAGTAAGTCAATCCTTTAAAAGTGGTACTGGTAGAAAGCAGAAAGGTTTTATCACCTGTCAGCGTATCCATCCGCCAAATATTTTTGCTATTATCACTTATCAACCAGTCTCCATCCTCCGTAAAATCACCACTTTGATAAAAGGCATTTTCAACAGCAAACAAGTAAGTCAATTCGGCAGGATCATCCGTTGAAAATTGATAAATTCCACTTCCTACTGGACCACCATCTATGGAAATACCAAAGATCGTAGCAGGATTTTGTCCCCCTAAAGCGAGTGAGAGACAAATACAAAAAATGCCAAAAAAGACTGCTTGCATAGGGGCAAAGTTAAGTCTTTTCTGGCAAATAAAACTGATGAATTTCGATATTTTTAAGCAACGTACTCCGTCAACTCCGATCCACCTTTTTCATCATGCAATCGTTGAGACCGATACTTTTGAGGATTCGCCCTCAAGTACTCCATAAACGGTTGAGCACTTCTAAACGAAGCATTATCCGTATAAATAAGCGTCCCTTTCTTAAACTTTGGCTCCAGGATTTGAAAAAGGGGCAAATATAGATCATTCCAACCATCCAATAACAAAAAGTCAATTCCATCTGGAACATCCTTCAAGGTCTCCAAAGCATCTCCTTCTCGAAGATCAATCATCTCTGAAAGTCCTGCTTCCTCAAAATTTTGTTGGGCAACGGCACACTTTTCTGGCAATAACTCTGATGTGATTACTTTTCCGCCTGTTTTTTTAGCAGCAGCTCCCAAGTAAATCGTTGAAACCCCAAAAGAAGTTCCAAACTCCACAATATTCTTGGCTTGTTTGTCAAGCAATAAGTCATACAAAAACTCTCCCTGACTTTGGGAAATCGAAATATAAGCATCTTTCATATCTTCGGGCTGAAGCTTGCGAAAAATACCTCTGGACAAACCTTTTAACAAAACAAATCCTTGTGAGGAAGCTGCTTTGTGTAAACGCAATAAAGTATTAACAATACTAGAATCTACTATGTAATTCATTTATGTAAAAATTTGGTTAATTTAATAGCTCTTTTACCTTGTTTTATACCACAAAATTGATCCTTTTGTTTTAAAAACACAAGTAGTTATAAAAAAATGGCATAGTCTTAAAAAAATGACTATTATTGAAAATCAATTACTTATATTTTCTTTACACAAAAAAAATTTGCAATATTTAAGAATTAGAAAGCCGAAGAAGCAACTAAACACATTTTTTTACGTATGTAAAAAAGTCAATCAGATCTATATCCTCTCCCCCATTTTAAATTTTTAACATGAATTTTTAAATTAACAACACTCTAAATAATTGATTTACATTTTATTATAACATTAAAATCAATTCAGAGCCGAAAAAGAAGCGTTGGCTTGCTAAATTTCGGTAGCGGGGCGGTGGCTTTGTGATAGGAACATTAAATTTAGCGAGAATTTTGCTTACTTTTTTTCGACTGAAAAAGTAAGGCCTGTCTGGCGAAGACAAGGAAACAGACAGTTAAAACAAATAGAAAAAGGTTTGCAAAACACTTCTCAAAAAATGCTATTTTAATCTAAAATTCATGTTTTTTAGCATTAATTTTTTATAACAATCTATAATGAGTATCCAAAAAACAACTTTCTCACTCCTTTGTCTTTGTCTCTTACAATGGAGTCATCTTTTTGCCCAAAATATTTTCAATTTGGACCTTCCCAAATATCAGTCAAGTAACCAAATTGAATTTCGAGGACACATTCAAGCCGATTTGACTGCACCCACTTTAGATATTTATGCCAATGAGGTGCTTTTGGCAGAAGGAATTGAATTTACCCAAAATGAGGAAACTTGGTATGTGGAAAAAAAGCAACTTTCTCATGCATTAAACCCCCAAACAAAAGGTGAGGTACGTTTTGTAGTAAAGGACAACGGGCAAATTATTGAGGAACAAACCCAAACAGTTTATAGTGTTCAAGCACAAACTGATAAAAAAGTCTTGGTTGAAGAATTTGCAGGTACTTGGTGTCCTTGGTGTACACAAGGCGATGTGGTCATGGATTCGATTATGGAAGCCCATGAAGAGGACTTTATCAAAGTAGGAGTTCGCTGGGCAGACGTAATGACGGTAGCAGGTGGAGATACAATTGCTGGTCTTTATGCCAACGGTTCCCCTTCGGCAGCCTTCAACCGCATTAAGTTTGGCGGTCAATTCAACGTGGGCGTTCCTTGGGGAGATTGGACTTCTATTGTCAATACCAATTTTGGAAGCATTGCTCCTTTTGACATATCCATCGACCATGTATATAATGAGGAAACCCAGATGTTGGATATAGATGTTCATGCCAAGTCTTTAGGAAACTTTGAAGGCAACTATCGGGTCAATTGCTATTTGGTTCAAGATTTGATTATGGTAGAAGATGATCCCGAATATTATCAAGCCAATGGTTTTGATACAGTGGAAGGACATCCCTATTATCAAGCAGGAGAATTTGTATCAGGTTATCCTTTCAAGGACGTGGTAAGGGAGATATTTGGCGGTCCTTGGGGCGAGGAAGGAAGCATCCCAATGACGACAACCAATCAAAGCATTTATACCACTTCGTATTCTTACCAAATGCCTGACAGTTTAATCAATGAGGCTTTTACATTGGTTGCCTTTGTACAAGAATACACCGACTTTGTTTTTGATCGTCCCATCCTAAATGCTTCTTCAACGCCAATGCTTTGGGAAGTTGTTGAAGACACTGTAGTGACACCGATTGATACAACAGGTACAGTAATGGATACAACGGATATGCCGATGGATACAACAGGAATAGCGAGCGATACAGCAACGGTCTATGTCATTCAAGTCCAAAAATTCGATTATCAATTGTATCCCAATCCAGCCCAACAAGACTTGTTTTTAAATATAGATATAAACGCAAGCACAGAATTGACTATCACTTTGTTTGATTTACAAGGGAAGCCTGTCAAAAATTGGTTGCCGACTCAACGACTTTCTTCGCCCTTATCTAAGCGTTTCAATGTAGCAGATTTACCCAAAGGTATTTACCTCCTACAATTAGATATGGACGGAACATCTTATTGGGAGAAAGTAGTCATCAACTAAAAAAATTAAAACATAACAGCAGAAAGGAAGCAGAGAATGATTTTTCGTTTTTTGTTTCCTTCTTTTATTTTTAGGAGCGAAGGGTTAACTGCTTCGTCGTGATAGAAAGTCCCGCTATCCGTTCTTATAAATGCAGCCAACGTTTTACAAAGCCAACGCATTGCATTTATACCACTACTATCGGGGCTATTTGGCTTTGGTTCGTACTTCTTAGTACCACTCAACAGCTCAACTTATTACAGATAATGGCGGACAAGTAGCGATGCCCAAATTTGCTGTTCCCCAAAAATGTTGGCAAGGATATTTTATAGATTTAGACAACAATGTCTTTGGAATTTTTGAATTTGATGAAAATGCAAAATGAAAATATTGTTACCTGCTTTTAAAATTAATATACAAACACTGTAGGAACAGATTGCATCTGTTCTCACAAATGAACTACATCTGGTGATAATGAATTAAATTCTAATTTCTAAATTCCAAAACAGTTCATTTTGTGAAGCGTTCTGTCCTCAACGAAATAGCCCCGATAGTAGTGGTATCCCCTTTGTAGAGCAAATTCATGAATTTGCTCTACAAAGGGGATAGGAACGGATAGCGGGACTTTCCAACACGACGAAGCGATCAAAAGTTCGCTCCTAAAAAAAGAAAAATCACTCTATGAACTGCATTCATAACTCATCATTCACCATTCACCATTATAAAATTACCGTCTCATTTTTTGAAAAAAGAATATGGCTCCCAAGAAAAGAAATGCTCCTATAATATAGGTCCAGTAAGGGATTTTGGAAGGAGTAGAAACAGAGAGAGACTCCATATCACCCACAGGTATAAATGCTGCCCAAAAATAAGGTAAAGATTCTGCGGCTGTAATAGTGGATTGATTCAAATATTGGAGCTTTGCATTTCTAAGAGCCTCATCTTTGGTTTGACCTTTGGCGAGTTCCTCGTAAAAACGAATAATCACTTTGGAAGTCTCGACATCGGGAACACTCCAAAGACTGGTAATGATACTGGGACAACCTGCATAGGTGAACGCTCTCGCTAAACTCATAATCCCCTCCCCCTTTCTCATAACACCCGTAGCCGTATTACAAGCACTCAAAACCGTCAAGTCTGCATGGAGTTCCATATTGTACAACTCATAATTCAACATGGGTTCATCGGCAAAATAAATGCGATTGAACAAAGGGTCTTCGTCGTCCACACAAGCGTGCGTAGAAAGATGAATAATCTGATGATTGGGAGCTTCTTTTAGGAAAGTCTCTTTAGTCGCTTTGGCATTTTCTAAAATACTACCCCCAATTAATTTTTGGATAATATTGACCTCTTTTTTAGATGCATTTAGGTCTGGTAACACCTCATCACTACATCCTCTCGTTGCTAGTAGATTATCTGTATTTTGATTTCCAGCAAAAGGCGCAAACCCAACATAAGATAAAGCCGCTGTATTATTTTTATCCTCTTGCTCCAATAAAAGGGAAGCAGAATAGGCATAAGAAACAAGATATTTTTCGACCAAGTAATCGGCTTTATTGATATGATAACAATTGCTTTGACAATCCGATTTTTGAGTCACCAACGTCTCAAACGGAACGTAAGCCAAAATCCCATCAGGAATAATCGTCAATTTTTCAATATCTGATTCTTGGTCTAAAACAGGCTTCAACAGCGTCTCATATAATTCATACGCAATTTGAAAATACCGCTTTTCATCTTGCATTTGATTACTCAATAATTTTCTAAAATCTTGAATTTGTTGCTCAAAAGTATCACTTTTATCTACTGATTCCGTATAGATATTTTGAGGCGTAATCGCAAAGATATAAATCTGCTCTTCTCCTACTAAAAACTCAATGAGTACCTCTTTCTTTTGAGTATCTTTTTGAAGATAGTTTTGTACTTGCTCTAAGCTCACCAATTGTTTGTTAAACTTGATGTCTTTGTAATTGGGATAGTTAGCTTCTAACTCCTCAATTCGTTTTTCAAGTGTCCGTTCAATTTGATAAATAGAATCTTGAAAAGCCTGTTTAACAGTAGCATCTTTTTCTTGAAAAATCTTCGTTTTCCAATTAGTGATTTGGGTTTTATAGCCTCTGATTTCATTTTTAAGACTATCAGGAATCGCTGCCAATTGTTGGGCTTCGGCTTCCTGTGAAACAGCTAACAATACAGAGGCTTTACCATCTTCAATAAATTGAAAAGTTTGATTGGCGTATTTTTCATCTTGGGTAAGTTCATATAAAGTCGAGGTAGTTCGTATGGCATCTTCATACATCCCATACTCATTCCCCGTAATCCAAACTTGGTCATTTTCTCCCCTAAAATTTTGCTTTAGTAAGTTGAGTTGTGTAATGGCAAGCTGGTGAGTTTGTAATGCCATTTTAAGGTCTTCCTTATTTTTAGATTTTAAATATCTTTGATACAAAGTGTTGGCTTTGTCTCCTAAAATCTGCATAAGACGAGGCTCACTATTTAATATTTCTTTGGACGGATTATTATAGATATTGAGTGTATCTTTAAAAGCAGGAATAAAGATATTCAGAGATTTTTGTTGATGTTTTAACGCTTTTTCTATATCTCCTTTATTTACTAGAAGAGAAGCTAAAACACGATAATATTCTCCCATATCTCTTCCTTTTCCATTGAAAACATCTGGATGATTTCCTATTCTTATTGCCTTTTGAGTATGATACAATGCCTTGTCAAAATCCTCCATTAAGACATATACATCTGATAAAGATTGATGAATATGAGCAAGTTCTACATGAATACCTGAAGGATATTGTTTTTGCCCTAGTAAAAGTAAGTTCTTAGCTTTTTTAATTGCTTCTTCAGATTTATTACCTTCACAAAGAATGCCAATAAGACTTTGTTCAATTGCTAATTGATATAAAAAGGGTAATTTAGGATTTCTAAGGGCTTTATTATATAACTGAACTGCTTCTTCATATTTACCTTTATCTTCATATATTTGTCCAATACTAATTTCCATATTGGCAACTCGCTTCCAATTTCCTAACTTCTCATATAACATTGCTGCTTTTTGATAATAAAGAGCAGTTTTATCATACGCAGCCTTTCGTCTAAAAACAGCTCCTAATCTCCTATAAGCATCTGCTAATAATTGATCATCTTTGCTAGATAAATTTTCAAGAATATTAATGCTTTTTTCTAAGTTTACCTGTGCCTTATCAGGTTTTTCTAAAAATACTAATTCAATATAACCTAAATAACTATACAGCCTAGAAACATCTAAAGTATTTTCTCCTAGTTTTAGCTTACCATTTTGAATAGCTTTTTCAAAATACTGAACAGCTTTCTCAGGACTTTTTTTACGTAAATTTCGTCCCATCTGAAAATAACAGTCTATCCATTGTCTCCATTCTTGATTTTGTTCAAATACGAAAGCGGCTTTCTGAAAATATATATTGGAAGAATCTATAGCTTTGTCACTTTGAAAGTCTATTGCTTTTTGCAAAAATGCGTTTGCCCCATCTGTATTAGACAAAGCAAACGCATTTACAACATTAATAAAAACAAATATAATATATAGACATTTCTTCATTAGTTAGCATCTTTTAGTACGCTAAATTAAGAAAATATCTTCTGAATATAATTGGTAGTGATTAGAAAATATTATTTTTTCTAATCTTCCAACACAATCATTCGATTGGTTTGTGTTTCTTTAGATGTTTCTAAAAGATAGAGGTAAACTCCTGACGCTAAATCTTCTGCATTAAAAGACAGATTATGCATTCCTGCTTCCATCCATTGATTATCTAAAATTTTAGCTATCTCTCTACCATTTATATCAACTATACTTAGACTAACATTATCTGCATTAGCTATGCTAAAAGAGATAGTTGTTGATT
>JAHDBB010000220.1:2650-9424 GCA_020630635.1 Chitinophagales bacterium | reverse complement strand
CCCAACCCAAGAACTGAGCCGAAAAAACGTCCCCTCGTCCCCAACCCAAGAACAGAACCGAAAAAACGTCCCATCGTCCCAAAACCACGAACAGAACCGAAAACATCCCAAAACATTTTCAACCTCCATAAAAAAAGCAAAAAATGAAAAAAATATTACCTCTCTTTCTACTATTGATAAGCCTATACAATGTTGCCCAAACAAGATACTTTGAAGAAGTCTTTGAAGATGTCCTGATAGAGACCGACATCATTTATGGAACCAATATGAATTATCTTCCATACCTTGTATTTGGTAGTACCTTAGAACAAGATTTAGAGATGGATGTTTACACACCTGCTGGAGATGATCTTGCAGAAAGACCCGTTGTGATTACTGCCCATACAGGAAGTTTTCTTCCCATTATCACCAATGGAACTACTACAGGGAGTCGAAACGATAGCTCAATGGTAGAGATTGCCAACCAACTTACCAAGAGAGGTTTTGTCGTTGTCAATATTGATTACCGATTGGGTTGGAACCCCATTTCAGATTTGCGTTCTGTTCGTACAGGAACCTTAATCAATGCCGCTTATCGAGGCTTACAAGATTTAAGAACCTGTGTACGTTTTTTGAGAAAATCTTATGAAGAAGGTAATCCTTATGGTATTGATACCAGCCGTATTGTAGCGATGGGACAAGGCACAGGAGGTTATGGCTCTTATGCAGCCACTTGTTTAGATAAGATCGAAGAAATTCAGCTTGAAAAATTCACTTTTATCAATGAAGACGGAATCATAGCCCCTTTTGTAGATCCTGATGTAAGTGGAGATTTATATGGATTGGGTTATCCTGATCCAGAACAAGATAATGGATTTATTGAAACGGATACTTCTTCCAGTCAATACGGAAATTTTATCACCTTGAATAAACCCAACCACATTGGGTATAGTTCTGAAATTCATCTTGGTTTTTCTTGTGGAGGAGCTTTACCTTCCATAGAGTGGTTAGATGAAAAGAGTAAACCCTTAATCGCTTGTCAATCAGTTATAGATCCCAACACACCCTTTTATTCAGGTATCTTAGTCGTACCTACTACAGAAGAAGAAGTAGTGGAGGTAGATGGAGCAGGTGCAACGATGCCAGCCGTCAATGCATCAGGAGCCAATGACGTATTATTAGATCAATACTTTTTGGTTGATGACTACTCTAATGTTATCCGAGAATACGCTAATAATACGCCTGGACTGGAAGGACAAGAACATGTATGGCCTATTGTATCAGATACCGTTTCAGCTCCTTGGGAATGGTGGAATCCAGACGATTTTGAGGCAGACTTACATCTTGATAACTTAATGCAAAATCCTACCATGTCCAAAGAAAAAGCCTTAGCTTACATTGATACTGTTGTTAATTTCTTCATACCACGAGCAGTAGTAGCTTTAGATTTACCTGTGGATGGACTAGAATTTTGGGCAGTCGGTTTAGAAGAGATAGAAGGAAACACAAATATCAGCTTTTACCCCAACCCTGCCCACACCAATATTTTGATTGGAAGTGAAAATCAGGAAATTATTCAAACCATTGAGATATACGATATAAAAGGTCGTTTATTAACAACTTATACAGACATCCAACAACCACAGTATATTTTCAGTCGAGAAGGAATGAACAATGGAACGTATCTTTTAAAGGTTTTTACCAATCAAGGAATTTCGACGCATAAGTTGCTTTTGAAATAATGAAATTGATTATACTAAAAAATGAAAGGTTATCCGCTCAACTGTAAGGATGAGAAATATCTAGCCGATGTTCCAACACCAATTCATGACGAATTGGGATCCCATTTAGTCCAATAAGTGGAATCATCCTTTTTTGTAAACGAAGGCGAGTAATGGCATTATGGTTTAATCGCACAAGATCAAATCCTCTTTTTTGATAAAATTTCAGAGCATTCAAATTATCATTGGTCGTAATCAACCAAACCTTTTGACAAGTTTTTTGTTGTGCAACTTCTATGACTTTATTCAATAAATGAGAACCGATTCCTACATTTTGATCAAAACTATTGAGACTCACAATCTCACAATATTGATTCTGAATAGAGTACGTTACAATCCCTTGAATACTATCAAATTTTTGATAAACAAAACCTGGTAGTTGATCTAAATAGTGGGTATGATTTTGTGTAATCATCGTCAGATCTCCCCAGCTTTTCTGGAGCAAGGTATTGACCTCTGAACGATTAGTTGGACCAATAGGCAGTATAAACATGTGTTGTTATAGTAAATGAAAGACAAATAAATGAAAGTTACTGTTTTTTAGTAATATGATAATTTACAAGTCACTATTTACTAAATATTTCCAAAGCATTGATTGCTTGTTCTTCTGTAATCGTACCATTAGGAAGCGCATTGCCAATACTTTCCAAAAAGGTCATATTGATCTGATTTCCTATGTTTTTTTTATCATTTTTCATAAAAGATAAAATACTCGAAAAAGACCTAGAAGAGATAGAGTAGGAGGGATATAAAGATCGGATGGTTTCGTTGATTTGTTGATAAGATTTGGGGGGTAAATGATAATGTTTTTGGGATAAAAAGGCTTCTGCAACCAAACCTAATGCTACCGCTTCGCCATGCAATAAAGGCGTTTCATCATGTTCCAAAGAGTAACTTTCTATCGCATGTCCAATGGTATGTCCATAATTCAAAATTTTTCGCAAGCCTTTTTCATACGGGTCTGTTTCGACCACTGATTTTTTTATTTTCAAAGAATCAGCGATAAGGTCATGCCAATCTGCTTGTTTCAAAGGATCAATGGTCAAAAGTTGATTCCAATAATCAAGATCAGCAATAAGCGCATGTTTTAGGATTTCAGCGTATCCACTCAAAAGTTGATTGTCAGGGAGACTGGCTAAAAAAGTAGGATCAACGATGACTTCTTTGGGATTTTGAAATAAACCAACACTGTTCTTGACTCCTGCAAAATCAATTCCCAGCTTTCCGCCAATAGACGCATCTACTTGTGCCAATAAAGTCGTTGGAATTTGTATGAAATCAATCCCTCTTTTAAAGGTTGAAGCGACAAATCCCCCCATATCACCAATGACTCCACCACCCAAATTAATTAAAAGGGAATTGCGGTCTGCTTTTCGACTCATCAAACGATGCCATAGCTTTTGACAGGTAGTAATACTTTTATAGGCTTCACCACTAGGAATTTGTAAAATATGATCTGGCTGAAAGTCTAATAAAGGCAAGCAGTGTTTTCTGGTATGTTCATCAACTAAAACAAAACATTGAGTATATGATTTATCTTTTAGATAGGCTTCTAAAAAAATATTGACAGAACCAATATAGATATTGTAGTCTTCTAAAACAAGGGTTTGTTCGTTCAAAATAAGGAAGTTTTGGGCTATTGAAGAGATCGAAACAGTTTGTTTCTATTTTTGCCCCAAAGGTAAGAATATTTTGCTTTTTTGTTCAAAATTACGCTTATTATGAAAAACAAAAATCTGGAACTATAAGTGATTGACCATTCCCAACTAGCCCCGATAGAAGTGGTATGAATGCAAAAGCGCTGGCTTCCTAAAACGTGGGCTGCATGCATAAGAACGGATAGCGGGACTTTCCATTGCGACGAAGTACCGAACCCTTCGCTCCTAAAAAGAGAAAGCCGTAATTTTTACTTCATTCTTTAGGATGAAGTCACGAAAAGAACTGAAAAAACGCTTTACTTCATTCTTTAGGATGAAGTCACGAAAAGAACTGAAAAACGCTTTACTTCATTCTTTAGGATGAAGTCCCTGAACCAAACTAAAAACTAAAAGAAGAAAAAACTTTGGGTTGTCGATATTCAAATGCATATAATAAAAAATCTTCTGGGTCTTCAATAATGTTGTAATCGTCATCTTCGTCCCGAAACAACAAGCAAACACCACTATACAATCTTAGCTTCATTTGCTGTTGATCCATCCCTTTTCTGACTCGAAAAAAGATAGCATTTTCCTCCAAAACATCCTTGACCTCCCTCAATGTTTGAATCTCTGGATGATTGAATATCCAAGTTTCTATTTGGAGATTAAGGCCACCATGAATGCTTTTAGAGGCTAAATAATCATTGAAAATAGCCACTAATTTGTTTGTAAAATCAAAGTGAAATTCGATATTTCCATATCGCCAAATTGGAGTGTTTTCTTTGCGATTTCGTTCTTTATTAGCAATCATCCAATCATCGGGTGTACCCAAGATATTTTCCACCTCTTCTTTTTCCATCCCTAAACGTACTGTATCAAATTGTCCACTTTGTAAAAATGCCTTTAAGTTAATTGTTTTCATAGTTAGTAAAAAAACTTGCATGAATGGTGCAAGCTAAAAAAATTATGGGAAAGTCGGAAATGTTCCAGCGATTTTTTGCAAAGACCAAGCCGCAGGTTTGTCCGCAAATAAGGCTTTGGTTTGTTTCCAAGTGTCTTGAAAGAAAGGCGAATGACGGTAAGCATTCAACGCTTCTTCGTCTCTCCAAACACTGTACGTAAAAATGACATGAGGTTGATTCGCTTCTTGATACAGGGATAAATGCAAACAGCCATCAAAATTTTGAATTTTATCCTGCACCTTTTCAAAAACGGTTGCAAAATCCTCAATTTTATCTTCTTGAAAATGCATTTTGACAATGCGAACTAAAGGAATTGGAGTCATAAAAGAATTTGGTTTATTTTTATTTGGAGCGAAGAGTCAGGTGCTTCGTCGCAATGGAAAGTCCCGCTATCCGTTCTTATCGCTGCGGCTTGGCTAAACCAGTCAGGTTTCCAAAACCTGACTGGTTTGGCTATGCTTCGGGCAGCGATACCACTGCTATCGGGGCTAGATTGTTGCAGTAGGAACTTCTTAGCACCAGCGACTCGTCACTCCCTCAACTTCTCAAAATACTTCCTCATGACCTCTGCACTCATTTTATTGGGAGTTGCCACTTCTAATACTTTTGCCTTTGTTGATTTTTCAAAAAAAGTAGATAGAAGTTCTTTCAAAGTATTATTATCTGCACAAAAATAATAATCTAATTCAAAATTTTCTACCAATTGCCGAGCATTTACAGGATTTTGGGTCTCAAAGTAGTCCTCTAACTCTTCAATCTCGTCAGGACCTTTGATAATTCTAAAGATATTACCACCGTCATTGTTAATCAAAATGATACGGAGATTATGGGGTAAATGACGATTCCATAAAGCGTTAGAATCATAAAAAAAAGCTAAATCTCCCGTAATATGAGTCGTTATTTCTGAACAAACACTCGCTGCTCCTGCTGCTGTACTCACTGCTCCATCAATTCCACCAACTCCACGATTGGCATACACGCTGATACTATCATCCAACTCAAATAAATTAGCATAACGAACAGGCGTACTATTGCCCAATTGTAGTAGACTATTTTGGGGCAAAGAATGAAGCACGGTTTCCATCACTTGATAATCACAAAAAGGAATTTCTTTGGAATAAGCAGCTTGTTTTTTTGCTAGTAAGTGATCAAAATCCTTTAACCTTTTTTGATAAGAATGAGTTGATTTTTCTTGTTTAAAATGAGGTAAAATAGCTGTTGCATCCAATGGAATGATATGGCTCAATGCCTGAAAAGTATCATAATGTGCGGCGGTCTTATCGAAATGCCAATGATAACGAGGACGATACTTTCTTAAATACACTTTGACTTTTTTGGACACAATCATCCCACCAATCGTTAAAACCAAATCAGGTTGAAAGTCTCTTTTTTGTTCTTCATCAAAACACTCAATCAGTCGGTCAATATTGTGGAAAAAATGGGAACTTGATAGATTCGCTGTATGTTCGACAAATACTGCTACGCTTCCATCTCCAACACACAAATCTTCCAATAAAGTATTTAATTCAGTTGATGGAACATGCAAGCCTACCAAAATCAATTTCTTTTCACAAGTTTGCCAAATTTGTTTCAATTCTTCTAAAGTCTCTAAGCTCAATTGATTTTGAGTGGAGGCGATTTTGATGTGCTTAGGCTTTTCATGTTCATCATATTCGATCTGGTCATACAAAGGCTCTTGCATGGGAATATTGATATGCACAGGTCCAAAGTCTGGATAAACACAATGATTAATGGCTTCGGAAACAATACGATCGCTCATCCATGTATCTATATCGCTCGAATGCTGTGGAAGTACAAAACTTTTCTTAATGTAGTTGCTATAAATATGGGGTTGGCGAATGCTTTGCATGTCGGCTTGGTCAATCCATTCGATGGGTCGGTCAGCCGTCAAAACCAACAAAGGCAATCGTTGATAATAGGCTTCTGCTATCGCTGGTGCATAGTTTAGAGCAGCCGTTCCTGAAGTACAGACCAACACCACAGGCTTACGAGTTTGTTGAGCAATACCCAATGCAAAAAATGCCGCAGATCGTTCATCCACAATCGTAAAAGTCTGAATCTTTTCTTGTCGATTAAATGCCATCACCAAAGGCGCACAACGAGAGCCAGGCGAAAAGACTGCATACTCAATCCCCTTTGCCACACAAATATCTGCCAAATTTTTAATGCCTCGTTTATTGGTATTTTTCATGAAGTATGATTAAATTTAAGGGTTTGTGAATCAGGTTTGACTGGTACTAAGAAGTACTGTCCATCACCCAATAGACCTGATAGTAGTGGTATGAATGCAAAAGCGTTGGCTTCGTAAAACATTGGCTGCATTCATAAGAACGGATAGCAGGGAGACCCATAGCGACGAAGTAAGGAACCATTCTCTCCAAATAAAAAAACTTT
>JAHDBB010000220.1:0-2550 GCA_020630635.1 Chitinophagales bacterium | reverse complement strand
AAGAACCGAAACCCACTTTACTTCCTTCTTTAGGATGAAGCCACAACCCCCAAAAGCGTCATTACCTTGTTTTCTGTTTCCTCCCATTCCCTTTCAGCCACCGAATCCAGCGTAATACCAGCCCCCGTATAAAAAGCTAGATCGTCCTTCATTACTTGCATACATCTAAGATTCACAAACAAATCCATACACCTTTCCTCCATATTGACAGGACCCAAAAAGCCCGTATAATAAGTCCGTTGATGTCGTTCATGAGTCAAGATAAAACCAATCGCTTGTTGTTGAGGAAGGCCACCCACCGCAGGAGTCGGATGCAAAGCTTGGAGCAATTGGGGAGCATCTTTATTTTGTTTCAAATGAAAATAAAACTCTGTTTGCAAATGCCACAAATTACCAGCAGCCACCGTCTCATTATCCGAAACAATCAAACTTTTTTGCTCAATAAAAGGCTCAATAGCTATTTTAATATGTTCACTCACCAAAGCCTGTTCTTCAATTTCTTTGGACTGCCAATGCACGGATTGAATGGGTGTTTGTCCATCATTTTTTTGAGTGCCAGCCAATGCCATCGTTCTAAACATATCCCTTTTTCTTTCCAATAAAACCTCTGGACTTGCCCCCAACCAACAGCCAACTTTCGGAATATTCAAAAGATAGGTAAATGCCAAAGGATATCGTTGATGCAACTTTTTCAACAAAGTAACAGGCGCAAAATTAGAAGGCTTAGGATGCTTATAAATGCGAGAAGCAATCGCTTTTTGTAAACTGGTGGATTGTATTGAGCTTCTAATATCTTCAACCAATTGACAATAGGTCTCTTTATCAGCAATCGTTAAGTCAAGTTCTCTAGCAATCAAAGGAGTTGGAACATTGTCAAGGAAGGTCACAAAGTCATCAGGTAATTGAGCAACATTTAACTCAAAAACATCTCCTTCCAAAATCAAATCAGGCTGAATAAAATAAGGTAATGTATCATTATCCTGTTGAAAAGGCGCAACAATAAATCCCTTTTGCGAAGTCCAATCATTGTCCGAAGAAACTTCAATCGCATCTTTAAAGGATACCAGTGTTTGAGTAATTTGATGAGGCAATTGATACGACACAAAAGGAAAGCCTTTGTGAGTACAATAGGCAAATAAATGTTCTAAGGTACAAGAGATCGTAGGGGCAAATAGGATAGATGAAGTATGATTTTCCTTTTTCAAAATGTTACTTTTTGTTGGTTTTCAAATGAACACGATTGTTTGTCAAATGAATCTTGGCAGGATTCGGAGGTTCCCAAGTCAAATAATGCAAACACACATTTTCTGTCTCAAATAAAATCATTTTTTTCAAAGGCAATTGCTGTAATTCACAGAGTAATAAACGAATGGTTCTTCCATGCGAACAGATTAGGATTTTTTCTTCTTGTGTTTTTTCCAAATCGTCTAAAAAGTGATTTAAGCGGATTGATACTTCATCAGGACTTTCTCCATTAGGTGTTTTCAAATGCGTAAATCCTTCGTGCCAAGCATCCAACATCGTCCTAAAATCTCGTCCCATCTGATTCGTCGGATATTTTCCTTCGTGATCGCCCCAACTGATTTCATCCAATTCTGGTGTAATCCTAAATTGATAACCAGCTTCCTTAAAAGGAGCAAGCGTTTGCTGGGTTCGTTGCAAATTAGACACATAGACTGCATCAAAATCTTGATCTTGATAATAATCGTAAAAAGCCTGTGCTTGTCGCTGTCCTCTTGCATTTAGAGAAGAATCCACGCCTCGTCCTTGCACAATTCCCTTGCGATTATAATCCGTCTCGCCATGCCGCACGATATAAAGTTCTTTCATTGATGTTTTTAAATACGTTCTTTTGAATACTCAATTAAAATCTTATTAATCTCGAAAAATCTCATCATTCTATTCTTCTTTTGTGCAAAGAATATTTTAGAGAAGCGAAAGGTTGGATACTTCGTCGTTATAGAAAGTCCCGCTATCCGTTCTCATTCGTGTCGCCAACGTTTTTCTAAGCCAACGCTTCTGACACGAATACCACTACTATCGGGGCTAGATCGTTGAGGTTTCTCCCTATAGGGACTGAATAGTTTTAGAATTTAGAAATTAAAAAATTAGAATTTAATCCATTCGGGACTAGCTCGTTACAGTCAGAACTTCTTAGCACCAGCTTTTTAAATTTTAATATCAAAATTCTAAATTCTAAAAAATATTCGTCACTCGTCACTCGTCACTCGTCACCAAAACCAAAAGCCTTTTCTCCAAATCCTCTAAAGTCCCATAAATGTCTCCATTATCTGACACAACCAATGTATCATCTTCGATAGGAACAGGTACTTTTTCTAAACCTTTCAAAAGTTGTTCTATTTTATCCGCTTCTTCAGCCAAAGCCGTATCTCGACAATAAACGACGATGAGTTGTTGATCCAATTGTCTTGCGACTCGTCCTCTCAAAAATCCCCCATAGTCAGGCTCATCCTTCAAAATATGCTGATAACCTTTGGGAACGTTCTTTCGATGAGCATCTCTCGCATCAAACAGCTTCCCATCAGGATA
>JAHDBB010000219.1 GCA_020630635.1 Chitinophagales bacterium | reverse complement strand
ATTTATCATTCATCATTATAAAGTCCCTCTCTCCCCATGTTGGGTTCGGACACGAATATCATCGACCAAACCTTTTGGAATCGCTGAAATAAGGTCTTTGGTATAATTGGTTCCAGGATTTTCATAAATACTATCTGCAACGCCCATTTGTTCGATTTTCCCCTTATTCATCACGATCATACGATCCGACATAAACTTCACGACTGATAAATCATGAGAAATAAAAATATAGGTGAATCCGTAAGTCTCTCGCAACTCTAAAAGCAGATTCAATACTTGGGCTTGGACGGATACATCGAGTGCAGAAACCGACTCATCACAAACAATAAATTGGGGGTTGAGAGCTAAGGCACGGGCGATACAAATACGCTGTCGCTGTCCTCCAGAAAACTCGTGGGGATAACGATTGAAATGATGTGGCAGTAAACTCACCGTTTCCAAAAGTTCGGTCACTCGATCTTTTCGTTCTGCATCATTTGCTAAAATACCATGCACTTGCATTGGCTCCATAATGGCATTACCAATCGTGATACGAGGATTGAGCGAAGAATAGGGATCTTGGAAAATAATCTGCATTTCCTTACGCAATTCTTTTAGCTCTGCTTTGGGTAAATCTAAAATACTGTGTCCTTTGTACAAGACTTCTCCACTCCAAGCAGGGGCTAAACGCAAAAGGGTTCTTCCCAAAGTCGTTTTGCCACAACCAGACTCTCCTACCAGTCCCATCGTTTCTCCTTCATACACATCAAAAGTCACATCATCTACCGCTTTTACATAATCTGTGACCTTTCCAAAAAAGTTGCGTTTAGAGGGATAATAGGTTTTAAGATTTTTGACTTCTAAAATCGGTTTTTTCTCTTTGAGTCGTACCAATCGTTGAGCATGCTGGTCTTTGGTAATTTCAAAAGAACGGATCATTTCATCTACCGAGCTAGCAATTTCGACCATCTCTCCTTTGGTGTTGACCGACATAAAATCGGAAACCGTCGGCAACTTACTCAAGCGTTTATCCAATGGCGGACGACAAGCCAAAAGTCCTTTAGTATAAGGATGTTGTGGATTGGAAAAAATGCTATAAACGTCTCCTTGTTCCACAATTTTTCCTTTATACATCACGATGACTCTATCCGCAATTTCAGCAATTACTCCCAAATCGTGGGTAATGAACATAATAGACGCATCAATCTCTTGCTTAAGATTTGCCATCAACTCTAAGATGGTTTTTTGGACAGTTACATCTAAGGCAGTTGTCGGCTCATCGGCTATCAATATTTGGGGATTGCAAGACATCGCCATCGCAATCATCACCCTTTGTTTTTGACCACCTGATAATTGATGCGGATAAGCACTAAAAATCCTTTCTGGTGTGGGCAATTGTACTTTATCAAATAACTCAATCGTTCGGTCTTTCGCTTCTTGTGCGCTGACTTGTTGGTGTAAACGAATGGCTTCGGTCACTTGATTTCCACAAGTAAAAACAGGATTCAAGGAAGTCATCGGTTCTTGGAAAATCATCGAAATTTCATTGCCTCGATAATAGCGCATCTCGGCTTCACTAGCATTGACCAAGTTTACTTTTTTACCTTTGTCAAAAAAGTTGATTTCTCCTCCCACGATTTTTCCTGGTGGATTGGGGATAAGGCGCATGACAGATAAGGAAGTAACGGATTTTCCCGAACCCGATTCTCCCACAATTCCGACGGTTTCACGCTTGGCAAGATTGAAACTAACATCATCTACCGCTTTGACCAAACCTTCTTCGGTTTTAAAGTGCGTTTGTAAGTTCTTTACTTCTAGTAATAGGTCTTCTCTGCTCATTTTGGTTTATTTTGATAAGAAAGTTTTGTTTTCATTTAGAACAGATGCTATCTGTTCCTACAAATTCACAATTAAAAAACCTCAACTTTCTTTTTAAATTTTTATAAAATTTTCAAATCTGATGGGTAGTCGCTTATTGGCTAAAGCAGTTTTGAAAGAGGGATGATTTTGATATTCGATGGTTCCCCATACAAAATCGTCCTCTTGGGTTGCTTGGTCAATAAATTTTCTTTGTATGTTTTTGGCAAGTCCTTTGCCCTTGTATTTTTCGTTGATAAAGATCTCTGTAAAATAGATGCCTTTGGCTCCCAAAAAGTCTTCTCGAATAGCTGCTATCAATCCCATTTTTTCATTTTGAGAATGAACCATTTTCAATAATCCTTGTTTTCGGCATTCTTCCATACTTCCTTTACCATTGATAGGCACATGGGGTTTTAAGTCGGGATTTGCTTTGTGAAATGCGTCATAGCCTGCTTTGTACCAGTCATAATAGCTGTCATCTACTGGATCAATCAGTTCGATTTTGGATTCTTCTGAATGGGGTGGTAAGGCTTTAATCACTCCTGCTTTTTGCACCAAATAACAACTTCCCATCTTATTTTCATTCATTTCATCAGCCGTATAATATCGAATATATTGGGGCTTAAAAAGCTTAAAATAGTCAACCAATTTTTGGTGATACAACTCAACTAAATCGGCTGGTTGTATGTCAAAATTACTAATCAAGTGGACAAAGGGCAAGTCAGGATTTCCGCCCATATGTCGAATACCACACAAGATTTTTTGATGTTGATCTAGTTCTATAAGATGTTCCCAATAATCTTCTTTGGTCGCATTTGGAATCTTGAGATGCTTATATCTTGCCGCTTGGGTTTCTTCTCTATTCAAGTCTTTAACAACTTCCTCCAACTCCTTAGCCACAGATTCAAGGGCGAGTTCTTGGTCTATCTCAAAGGCTTCTAAATTGTAAGTCGCCAGTTCTATTTTAGCAAAATCTTTATAATTAATTTCTGTCAAAGTTTATTCTTTCTATTTTTAAAAGTTTTTAGGAGGAGAGAACGGTTGTTACTCTTTCATCGTCATGGGTCTCCCTGCTATTCGTTCTTATGGCTGCTCTAGCCTTTCAAGAACAGATGCGATCTGTTCCTACAATGCCTACGCTTTGCAGCCATACCACTGCTATCAGGTCTAGTTGGTTGAGGCAAGAACGTATAGAAACCGTTTTTTAGCAAGCGTACCAGCCAAGTAACAGAAGCATTTCCTTGCTTTTTCCTCAATAGTTGCGAAAATAAGCAATTTATCACGTTTAAGTAATGGTTAAATAATAAATTCCTCATTTGTAACAAAGAGATTTTTTGATGGATGAGGCAAAAAACGTAGTCATAGCAGGGCTAAGACGAGGCTTTTTAACGAAATACATCGGAAAGTATCGAAGTTAAAATGCGGAAGTTGTTTTTTTATCATTACTAAAACATCAAAATATGTTCCTAAAGATAATTTTAATTTTACAAAGACAAGGATTTTGCCAAAAATAGTTTTTTTCTGATTTTTTTTGGTTTTTTTGACCAAAAAGAAGAAAGCCACACGAGTCCGTAGACTGTGTGGCTTGTAGGTGTGTTCGTAATTGAGATATTACGCCATTAAGGGAAGGTTAAAAACACAAAGCTATGAAAGTAAAACATTTTTTTGTTTTGAGTGTAAGGGATGTTTGGTTCTTTTCTTGGGTTTTGGGGACGTTTTCGGTTCTGTTCTTGGTCTTTTGCCACCAATACACGAATGTGGTTCGTGGAAACTTGACAACTTTGGTTCTGTTTTTACATGAAAGTTGTATCCACCCTTTTTAATTCTCCCTCCAAAGGGAGATATGCTGTTCAGGTTTTGCCACCGTTTTTAAGAAATTGTGTCCTTTCAAAAATAGACCCGATAGTAGTGGTATTCGTGTGGAAGGGTTGGCTGCCTAAAACTGGGCAACACGAATGAGAACGGATAGCGGGGAGACCTGTCACGACGAAGCAAACAACCGTTCTCTCCTAATCTTTTTGAGCTTTATAATCCAATGATGTCTGCTCCTATCTTACTTTTGTTGCCTGTCCAAAGGTTGAAGTCGAGGTTGTTGATGACTCCACTTCCGTCTCCGTCCCAAGGCAAATAGACCGATACCAAGGCATTGTTTTGTCCCCAAAGATTGAAATCTATTGCGTTGATTACGCCATTGTTGTCATAGTCTCCTGCATACATTGCATAGTTTCCTCCAATATACTTAAGCTGACCATTACCCATTGCCGTATTGGTGCCTGTGGTAAAATCATAAATATTTTCATTGGGATAACTAATAGGTGCTTTACTGGAAATGGCTAAGTGGGAACAATGACGGATAACTACATAATAATTTCCTGCTTCTACATTATTGAAATGAACCCCTTGTGTTCCATCTATATCGACCAAGTATCCATCACGGTTGAGGAAAGCGGCTCTGCGTCCTACAAGATTTTGGTTATTTCCAGAAAATAGTTCTATTAAAACCCAATCAATGGATTCTGATGGAATCTTTTCTGTACCTGATAGATTGTCGTCTCCATTGTAGAACCAAGGATCTTGATTGAAAGGTTGATTGGCGGGTAGTAAATCATTCATGTATAAAGTATTGTTCATTTTATCACCTCCATTGTAAAAACCTTCTAATAGTATCTTGGCTTGTACTCTAAAACCACCTTCTGACTCATTTTGGGGCATTTGAGAACAGGCTACTGGTGAAGCACAGTTGTTGTCATGCATCATGTTGGGATTGTAATTGGGGTGCAAAGTATATTTGCTATTACCAGAACACCAAGGCTGAAATGCTAAACTTGCTTCTGTTACTTCCATCGCTCCTCTGTAGTCATAACAAGGTCCTATTTCTCGACGCATGACTCCAAAAGCATAGGCAAAATACATGACCGCTTCTTCTTCGACTACGTGACGTAGTTGTAATCCGTGCATTAATTCGTGAATGGCAACTGATTGGAAATCAATCTGATCCCAGTTTGGAGGATTGGCAGAAAAATTCCAATTAAGATTGGGATAACCAGTGGCGGGTCTTCTAAAGACGACATCCATCCCTGCTAATTCCCAACCGCCTCCACAGCCAGTATATTGGGAGTATAGGAGTCCTGCTGCTGCTAAAGGATTGCTGCCGTTGTCAAACATCACTACATTTTCACCATCATTTCCAACCGTATTGGTATTGGTGTTTCCGCCCATTTGGACATTGAAACCGATGTAGGTTTGTAGATCTGTCATGGCTCTTTCAAATGCAGGAACTGCTCCTGAATTGGTAAAATTGACTCCACTATAACTCGTACTAGTGCTGTATTTTAGCGTGTATCCTCCTGATCCATTTTCTCCGATCATGTAGCTAAGATCTAAATTATCTCCAACAGTTGCTCTTGCATAAGGAATCATAATTTCAGGAGTTAAAATAGTCGTTCCACTGGCATCGGTAATGCTAACCGGTCCGCTTCCAGCTTTGGTAGGAACCACTACTTCTATAAAATTATTTTCCCAAGTCAAAATATGGTCGGATGGAACAGATACAAAGGTTGTTCCACCATCGTCAGGATTCTTGAACTTGATTTTACAAGTTGAAGTACGTCCTCCAAAATCATCTCCAAAAATGGATAAAACGGATTTGGTTCCAGCACTGATAATATTGGGATACATGCAATCAATGGCAGGAACTAACATGCTTTTTTCGCTACCTTCTTGATTGTTTTGTGGTTTTTCTTGACTTTGTTTACCAATTGCATTGAAAGTATTGAATTCTGTAAATTGCTTTTGGGTTTTCTTTGCAACGACTTGGTAAATTTCTTTTTGGATGTCTTGATAGTTTTTAAAGACTCCTTTGGCTGCTCCAGTCATCACATCATATTGAATAAAAGCTTGTCCATTTTCAAAAGCATAAAATTGCTCTTGGCTTTTGATAGAACTTGCTTTATTCTTTTTTTCTTCTGTTGTGTTTTCAAGGAAAAATAAGCCGATGTTTCCTTCTGTAAGTTGTAAGGATGGATTGGCAATATGCATTTCATCTCCTACAATACCGCCGTCTGTAATTATAATAATTTGGTCTGTTGTCAATTCGCCTTTGAAGACCTTATATACTAATATGGTGTTACTGGTATAAATTCTTTGGTGGGTATCATCCCAGTAAGATTGTTTTTCGATGACTTGTCCTTCAACAATCAATGCATTGGTTTCAACCCGTTCTTCAATACTTTTAGGGAATAATAAGCAAGTATGTGTACTGGCTTGTAAATTGCCAATCATCATACTTAGTGGAATTAATAGTGATAAGAGATACTTCATTGTCAGATAAGATTAATGTTCTAGACTAGCATAAATAGTCCAGATGTTTTCGAAATGCGTTATTGAGTTGTTTTATACTTTATGTATTAGCGAAGAAGATGCCAGTTACATATTTTATTTTTAAATATTGATAATGAGTATATTATAGATGGCTAATGCTTTATCTGAAATCCCATAATGGGAAAAGGCTGTGATATATGGAAAAAACAAATAATGGTTTTTGTCATACAATAGACATTAGCAAGAGTTTGTTGATATGTGCTTAGTTTCAAATGATAAGATATACCTCTCTTGTTGAGCTTTTGCCCTTGTGATGTACCAATAAATAAAAATAGTTGTAAGCAAGTAAGTATTTATCCCTATGTTTTAATGTACAGGTCGGGTGATACGAATATCATCAAAGTTTTGAAATTGTTGGTGGGTGTGGGTGTTGTCGATAAATTCCCAGTCCATGTAGTTTGCTAATAATGCTACATCTTGAATGGACTCGATAACACGCTTTTTAGCCTCATCATATAAGTTACTTTTACGAACCATCTCTTTGATTTGTTGTACTGCGTCCCGATTCATTTTATTGAGTTCTTCTAAAGTAAACTCGTTGAAGGTGCTTTCTTGGATGTCGTAGTATTGGATGTCGGGTTCTATCATCATTTCGGGATCAGGAATTTCGTGAAAGATAATCCTTTTGTTTGCTTCGTCAATGGTGTATCTAAGTTTTCGCATATCGACACTTAAAGCGGCTTTGGCTTTGACTTTGAGAATGGCTTTCTTTTCAAAGGATAGATAATCGTACATCATTTTGTAAGCATCATGATAGCTGTATATTTCGGAGAAAGTGCCTTCGACTAAGACCATTTTGCTGACATGTTCGATTTTGTCAGTAATGATGGAAATTTCTTTGTTGATGGTGGGCTGACTGGACGTGGAACTAAAAGGGAGGAAGCCTTTGTTGTAGGCTAGCCATAGGATGAAGATGGGTAGGATGATTCCTAAACTTCGGAAGGTACTTTTGATGAGTCTTATTAGCATATTGTTGGGAGTTACTTGATTGTGTAACTTGATTATTAGACAAAAAATTTTGTGAGAGTAATTGATTTTTTGATAAAAATGATATTAGTTAATTCTGTTCATCGTTACAAGTTATGATATGTTTTTGAAATTTTGTGCTTAAATTATTAGGGTTTTTCTAGAAAAATAAGTAAATTTAGTAATATTTGGTTCCCCAAAAGAGCTTTTTCTTGAATTTGGCATTAGAGTTGTGGTAAGTTTAAAAAATCCTCAATCTTTTGTAGTTTTGCCAAGCTTTTGAAGATTGTCCTTAACATTAATTTTATTGTTTATATTTCTATCAACCTTTTTTAGAGGTTGTGTGCTTGTACAAATAGCCCCGACTGAATTAATTTCAAAATTCTAAATGATTCAGTTGCTATAGGGACAGACCTCAACGATCTAGTCCCGACTGAATTAAATTCTAATTTTTAATTTCAAAATTCTAAATGATTCAGTTGTTGCATGGTTGAGACCCTAACAACCTAGCCCCGATAGGAGTGGTATTGCTGCTTGAAGCTAAGACCACAAGTCGAAAAGACTTGCGGTAAAGCAAGGCAGCAGCAATAAGAACGGATAGCGGGACTTGCTGTTGCGACAGCGCACCTGACTGTTCGCTCCTAAAAGATAAATACAACTTGTTAGAAAAAAATTTGTTGTTGTTAAAACTGATTAATCTAAGTACCAGGTCAGATTGATTTTTGTAGTTTTTTTCAGTAGTAAACAGCGCATTTTCAAAACCATTTTGTGTGTGTTTTGACTGTTCATTTCCTTGTCTTCGCCAGACGGGCCTTCATTTTTCAATCGATAAAAACGAAGCAAAAATCTCGCTAAACTTATGGTTCTTGGCTCAAAGCCAACACCCCGCCACCCCGAAGTTTAGCATGCCAACGCTTCTTTTTCGGTTCTGATTTGAGTAGATAAAGGGAACATCAAAAATCCAAACAAACTTTTCTGATGATGTACTCAGTAAGTTTTGAAAATAAAAAAGCTAATTCTAATACCAACTAATCCATTGACTTTAAACCCTCATTGATTATGGAAAACTTGAAAATGTTTATGAATATTGGGTTCGTCATTTTATGTCTGGCGATGCTATGGTATTTGTTTACGTACGACCCTCCTCGTAAAGTGCAAGCAGAAAATCCAAATTTTGAAGAAGGGTTTGAGTACGAGGGTAGTAATGATACTTATACTGAAACGACTCCTGCTTATGCGGATCGTTCTGGAACTACTTATCCGTCTGAAGATCGCTATTCGGACTATAATAGTGGGTATTCTTCTGGTGCTAGTCGAGATTATACGACTCCTTCTACGACTTACCGAAATACGGAACCAACTTATCAGTATGAGGAAAGGGAAAGTACGTATCAGTATGAAGAGCCTATCACAACGGCTGAAAAGAAGGAAAGAACGGGTATTTTTGGTGGGCTGTTTGGTGGTGGTTCTAATAAACCTAAAGAACGTACGACTTATGAGCGTCCTGCGGAGCCTGAGTTTGATCAGCGTGAGACGACTACGGAGTATTATAAAGAGGATTATCAGACGGATTATCGTAATAATTCTTATGATACTCGACGCAAGCCTTATGATTATAATCCTTATGTAAACGATGATTATAATGAGCCAAAACCGAAAAAACGTCGGGCTAAAAAGCAAGCTGCTCCTGCTTCTTCACGCAATAATTATTCGGGTGTTCGCTATATTGAAAAACGTTATTCGAGAGATGGGCAGTTGGGTACTTATAAGGGTCCGATGTTGAATGGTAAGCCTCATGGGTTTGCGGTCTTTCGTTATGATAATGGCAATATGTATGTGGGTGAGTATCGCAATGGCGCACGTAATGGTTATGGCAACTCTATTTATAAGAAGGATCGTCGCATCCAGTTGCGTAAGTATGTGAATGGGAATAAGACGTTGGCTAAAAATATTCATGGGATTACGTATGGTTCGATTCGGTTTGTAAATGGTCCTGGTAAGAATGGTACGTATTATGGTCCTGTTAAGAATGGTAAGCCGCACGGTTATGGGTATTTTAAGTATGAGAATGGGGATATTTATATCGGTGCGTATCGGGATGGTCAACGGGATGGTGCGGGTAATTCGATTTTTTCTCAAAGTGGATATATTGAGACGAGACGGTATAAGAGTGGGAAGCGGGTTGATTAGTTTTTTGGTCGATAGTCCGTAGTCGATGGTCCATAGTGCGGTTCTTTACTTGGCTTCATCCTGAAGAATGAAGTAAAG
>JAHDBB010000218.1 GCA_020630635.1 Chitinophagales bacterium | reverse complement strand
ACTGATAGAGGTGTAAACGTATGATTGCCCCAAGTACCAAAAACAGTCATAGGATAACCTCCACTCATCGCCATCATTTCCCAACTTTTAGAAAAAGGTTGAGTTACTTCAATTTTATTGGTATCTGAATCCACCAAAAAGAAGCTATCTTTTTTCAGGACAGGCGTGATGTTATTGAGCAAACAAGGATAAAAGTTAATGAAAGGATTTTCGGCTAATATATTGGCATAAAAGACTAGGTAATCCGTCAAATTATCGAAGCCTTTGACTTCTCCAAAATGTTGTGTTTCAGAAGTCTTATTTTTCAAGACAGCTCGATAAGGAAAACCAGGATAAAAAGCCAAGTTCGCATCTACATAGGTTCCAGGTACAAACTTTTGTGGAAGGGTGGCATGTCCATAAGCAAAGTCTAAGATCAATGCATACTGTTGTGTTTTTTGCCCCAACAACCAAATGCGTTGGATTTGTAATTGTTCATCAACTTCATTTTGTTTTCCCAAAACATACCAAGTATCATGGGTCAACACATCATTACTCAATACCACTTCTTGTTTGACATTGATCCCAATACGGCTTTTGACATCTTCTTGTAATTGTGGCGATAGTTTGCCGATATCTTTGAAGGCTTTGGATAAGATGTATAATTGACCGATTTGTTCTAGGCTTTTTTCCTGCCATTGAGAAGACTGCATGGTGGTGTGAATTTCTTTGATGGCACTAGCAACTCCTTTGGCTTTCGCATCCCATAGTCGTTTTCCCTTCTGTTCAAAGTAATGAAAGGATTGTTGTGATAATTCGGCAGTTCCCAAGCGAATCGTATCTCGTAACCAATTATCCATGTCTTCCAAACCTTCATAGATTTGTTTCATGGTTTTTTCTTGTCGTTTGGCTTGTGCTTGGACTTGTTTATCAGTAGGCGGTTTTTTTCCTTCGGCTGCTTTCTTCTCTTTTTTTTCTTGGGCTGCAACCCTTTTGCCCAACCATTCCTCTACCCAAGCAGGCATTTTTTCTTCTTCTTTGAAGGCTGCTGCTTGGTTGACATATAAAATCATCAAGCCTAAACTATGTTTGCAGGGAAATTTTCGGCTAGGGCAGGAACACTTAAAGGCAGGTTCTGTGAGATCAATTTGGGTTTTGTAGGGATTGCTGCCGCTTCCTTTGCATAAACCCCAAACAGCATCTTCTTTTTTAGCCATGAGTTGCCATTTTCGAGTATTGGCTAGGGCTTTGCCTCGTTTGAGGTTGGCGGTATCAGGAGAAAGCGCTTCAACTTGTTCAATGGTCCATTCTTGTGACATGTGAGAGGTGTTTTAGTAGTGTATTTTTCGAGAACAAACTTATTAAAAAATGCTTAGACTAACTATAAATTTGAGTATATTTTTTATCATTATTTGAGTTAATTTGCTTTAACGTTTTTTAATAAAAAAACATGTTCATTTTATTTGATAGTCTTATATATTTGCACTAACTTTAATAGTGAAATCACCCTGACCTTGCCTAATTTTTATTTTTCCTCATTCCTAAGACAGCTTTTTGTTTTAGATAAAAACAAATACTAAACTTTACACGCTATTTTGTACAGATGATAGAGGTACATTCCTGTATCAACTAGACCTGATAGTAGTGGTATTGCTGTGTTGTGTGCTGACTGCCTAAAACTTGGCAACAGCAATAAGAACGGATAGCAGGGAGAGCCGTAACGATGAAAGAGTAATAACCGTTCTCTCCTCTAAAAAAAATTGTCAAAGAATAAAAAAGTAAACCATAAAATATTTCGATTTAATCTACATGGGTCATCCAAAATAAAAAACTTATGCCAGTAGAACCAGTTCGTGTCTTTGTGACAGGAGGAACTTTTGATAAAGAATATAATCTGATAACGGGAAAGTTGTATTTTAAAGATACACACTTGCGAGAGATGTTTCAACGAGGACGTTGTACAGTCGATATTCGGGTACAAACGCTGATGATGATTGATAGTTTGGAAATGACCGATGATGATCGTCAGTTGATTTCTTGGAATTGTCGAAGAACGAAAGAAGAAAATATTATCATCACCCATGGAACGGATACAATGGATGTTACAGCGAAAGCACTAGCAGAAGCCAAATTGGAGAAAACGATTGTGATTACAGGAGCCATGATTCCTTACCAATTTGGAGCCTCTAGTGATGGTTTTTTTAACTTGGGAGCCGCACTTGCATTTGCACAAGCCTTACCCCATGGCGTTTACATTGCTATGAATGGACAGTATTTTAACCATGACAATGTGCGGAAAAATAAAAAAACAGGCTTCTTTGAGGAACTTACTTAGGCTTTTGTTCGTTACATTTTCGACAAGTGTATTTTATCTCTCAACATTAATCACTATAAATTTTATAAATTGAAACAATCAAAACAATTTAAGGCACAAATTCTCGAACGCAAATTGCAGTTGCAAAAAATCAAGGATGCGTTGAATGAAGATTTTGTGGGATTAGAAAAAATCATAGATGAAATCATCGACTTGATTCATCCTTGGTTTGTCTTTCCTGAATCTCAATTGCGTCCGACAGTGATCAATCTTTGGGGATTGACAGGAACTGGTAAAACAGCACTCGTGATGCGTTTGGTAGAATTGCTAGAGTTTGAAAATGCTTTCGTTCAAATAGACGTTGGAGAGTTTAATTCAGAAGGAGGAAGCGGTCTTAAATCTATGCTCTCTCATGACCTTAATCACCACAATGGCAAAGAGGTGATTTTGTGTTTAGACGAGTTCCAATTGGCTCGTACCATCAATGAAGAAGGAAATGAATTGGGTAAAAATAGTTTAAGAGTAGTCTGGGATTTAATTGATTCTGGAAAGTTCTTCTATAACTCCCGTCCAAGTCAATATTACATTACCAGAGGTTTCAAAGCCTTGAAATTGCTCAATGAATGCTTACAAGGAGGCGTTGAAATTTCTAAAGGTAAAATCATTAAAAACTTGGATGTGTTTCAAGAGACTTTTAAAGGTTTTAGCTTTGATTATTACGAACCCAAAAAGAAATTATACAAAGCAAGTTATTTTCTTTCTGATGACTTTATTGATGCACTCAATTCCTTGATTGGAGATCAATATATTTCAAAATTAGAAATCGTTGAAGAAGTCAAAGCATTACCTGACTTTGGAGAATTGATTTTGTTTTTGGCAAAAGCCGTTAGTCAAGAAGGTGCATTGAAAGTGATGGACTTATCGAAGTCGTTGATCTTCATCATTGGTAACTTAGATGAAGCGTATTATATGAGCCATAATATCAATCCAGATATTAGTGCCAATGACTTTTATGAAAGTACCATCAAAATCAATATTGCTGATATCAAAGCGGCATTACAAAAGCGTTTCCGTAATGAACAAATTGCTCGTTTAGGAAACAACCATATCTTGTATCCAGCTTTTAGTGAAGCCAATTATGTTTTATTTATCAAAAAGCAATTGTCCCTTATCCAGAAAAATGTCAAGGAACAATTTGATATGGATATTGTCTTTGATGAATCTTTGGAAGACATTATTTACAAAGAAGGAGTCTTTCCAACACAAGGTGCGAGACCCGTTTTGACAACAGTAAAAAACTTGGTTGAATCCAAAGTAAGTCAAGTTATTTGTGATATTATCGAAAATGAATGGGAAGTATCTCAATTGCGTTGGAGCTATGCCGATGACAAATATAAGGTATCGTTTGTAGGGGCAGATAAAAAACGTATCTCTCGAAAAACATATCCTGTCAACTTAAAAGTCAATAGCCTTCGTAAGTCTCAAAACAATGATTTACAAGCCTACATTGCCGTTCATGAATGTGGACATGCTGTATTGGCAGCCTTGACAATGCGTATTTTACCCGAGTTGGTGGTGACACAAACCGTCAGTAATGATGCGGCTGGTTTTACCAAAATCAGTCGTCCAGATGATTTGATGACCAGAGACCTTTTGTGTAAAGACATCATTATTTCGTTGGGTGGATACTTGGCAGAAAAGATGGTTTTTGGAGCCGATCATACTTCGACAGGCGTAAGAACGGACATCAATCAGGCAACCGTTAATGCCAATAAAATCGTTAAGTTATATGCAATGGGTGAAGATCCTGTAAAGGTTTCTGTCAAAGATTCTGATACCAACTTTGATTTCTTCCATGAGCAACGACATGCAGATGAAGCGAGAAGATTGATCAAAAAGTGTGAAGAAGAAGGAAGAGAGTTATTGGAGCGCAATAAGTTGCTTTTGTTGAAAATGTCAGAATACTTGACACAACATTCTCGAATGGATAAAGAAAAAATCCGTGAGTTTATGTTGGAATACAGTGTCGAACACTGGGTACAAGGACAAGGATTTATTGAATCAGAAAACTATTTTGGTTTCAAGTCTGCCATCCAAGAACAAATTGCAGAAATAGAGAAAGATACATTGATTGAGTAGCGATACTCAATATTTTTGAAGACCTCTCAAAAACAGATTGATATTTTTTACAGATTGATTCCTAGGGCAAACACTCAATGTCCTAGGAATTTTTTTTGTTTTTTGATTTTGTGTTTGAACAAATATTTTCTTATTATCAGCTTTTTAAACCACATCCAACATTATGAAAAATGATATTACATCTAGCCAAGAGAAATCAAAAGAAAAAGAAATACCCAAAGGTGAAATCTTTACTTCTACTCAATCTGTAACCATTGATGGCAAAAATATCAACCTTAACACTGAAACAGGGACTTTTCAGTTGCGAGATGAAAATGATAAACCTATCGCACTATTGGGTTTCACCCATTATAAAAAGACAGAATCCAATGAAAATAGACCCATTGTTTTTGCATTTAATGGTGGACCGTTATCGGCTTCATTTTGGTTACATTTTGGCGTATTGGGTCCCAAACGAGTGGAAGTAAATGATCCGAACTATACCAAACCTGCTCCCTACAAGATTGTTAATAATGAATATTCTATACTAGATCAAGCAGACTTGGTAATGATCGACCCAATCGGTGTTGGCTTTAGCAAACCCATAGGAGAAGCCAAATGGGAAGATTTTTGGGGAGTAGATCAAGACATCAGAAGCATTGGACTATTTATAGAGCAATTTATCATTCGAGCTGAAAAATTTAATGCACCCAAATATTTATTAGGGGAAAGTTATGGTACCTTCAGAAATGCGGGCTTGGTAAAATATCTCCAAGACAAAGGCATCGCCATGAATGGAGTGATTATGGTTTCTGCGGTATTTGAATTTCATAATTTATTGTTTGGACCAGGTAATGACATTCCATATTTAGTACATCTTCCTTCTTTTGCGGCTACTGCATGGTATCACAACAAAGTAAAAGACAAAGGCGAAAGTCTAGAAGTATTCTTACAGGAGGTCCGAAAATTTACCGAAAACGAATATTCCATTGCCTTACTAAAGGGAGATCAATTAACAGCAACAGAGAAAGACACGATAGCACAAAAATTGGCAGATTATTCGGGCTTAACCAAGAACTATTGGCTGATGGCGGATTTACGTGTGACCGACAATGAGTATTTTCAAGAATTATTAAGAACACAAGGATTATCATTAGGTAGGCTTGATTCACGATTTACAGGAATCAATGAAGATTTATTATCGCAGACCGCCTTAACTGACCCTTTATTTGATGCTATTTCTCCTCCTTATATTGCAGCCTACAAAGATTATTTGTACAATGATCTAAAAGTTCGCAAGGATTTAACTTATACAACAACTACATTTTCTAGAAAGAATTTCAAGTGGGACTGGAATCACAAGGGCAATATCCTTATGAATGCACAGGTTGCAGTCAGCACCTTACCCGACATGACATCTGCCATGAAAAGAAACCCGAATCTAAAAATTCTCATTCTCAACGGCTATTATGATTTAGCAACCGTTTTCTATGGAGTAGAATATGCTATTAATCATATGGGATTAGATCCTAAATTAAAGGAAAATATCATTATGAAGTATTATGAAGCAGGTCATATGATGTACACCCATAAACCATCCATGCAAAAATTTAAAAAGGATGTAGATGAATTTATTGAGGAAACATGTCATTAATCAATAATTTACCAAACTAGATGCTAAAAAAAACTTGCATCTCCCTTCAATTCACCTTATTTTCGACATAAAAAATAAAAATACCAATGATTTATATATCTGAAAAAGCAAAAACCAGAGTAGAAAACATCCGAAGTAGCGAAGAAGCCGCACCCGACAGTTTTATAAGAGTATCTGTCACCAGTGGAGGCTGTTCAGGACTTAGTTATGTATTAGATTTTGACACCGAAGACCGACCAAATGACCAAGTATTTGAAGACAAGGGCGAAAAAATTGTAACTGACCTCAAAAGTTTGTTGTATCTTTTTGGAACCACCCTTGATTTTTCAGATGGTCTCAATGGGCAAGGATTTTACTTCGACAATCCCAATGCAAGTCGCACTTGCAGTTGTGGAGAAAGTTTTTCAGTTTAATGGGTTGGGTCAAAGACGCATTAAAGGTTTTAAAGGAAGAAGGGATTTGTCAAATCCGACCCCATGGTGGTTCTATGCGTGGACGAATCGAAAGCGGACAACTCGTGACCATCATTCAAGCAAGAGGTGAAGAAGTAGTGATAGATGATGTCGTTTTCATCCAATGGAAAAACAACTATATCTTGCATTTAGTCCTCGATATTCAAGAAGAAATACAAATTGGTAACAACTTGGGAAAAGTCAATGGTTGGATTCCTAAAAGTGCAGTCATTGGCAAGGTTATCAAAGTGGAAGACTAATTTCCTGCTATTTTGATAATTTTTCCATCTGCTTGAATTTGCCATTTGTCTATTTGCACTTCAATTAAATTCTCAATTTTTTGAATAATCATATCCTCCTTAATTTCTGCTTCTACCCTAATCATACTTTCCGCAATTTCATCATAAGCCACGATTTCAAAATCAAGCAACTTGCCTGTCAAATCATAATTCAATAGATACGACTCCATTTCATGTTCTCCGATCAAAATGGTTACAACCAGCGTTTTAAACTTTTCTGATAAATCCAACTGATAAGACGGTGCAATCCGAAAAAAAGGTTTTCCCTTATGTCTCAAAACTGTTTGCAATTGCAAGGTTTCTCTTTCTTCCTGCCCATAAAAAACAGCCTCTTCAAAATTATCAAAATTGGTGCTATCAACCATTGGAACTTCTTGTATGGGAAAGTCCTCTAAAAGTTGCTCAAAAGATTTATTTAAGTTTTGTGCCAATAGGGTAGGAGAAAATGCATAAGAGCATAAAAGAAGGAATAATAAAATTTTGTACATATTTTTCTTTTTTAGGAGCGAAGGGTTGGGAGCTTCGTCGTGTTGGAAAGTCCCGCTATCCGTTCTCATTCGTGTTGCCAACGTTTTTCTAAGCCAACGCTTCTACACGAATACCACTCCTATCGGGGCTAGTTCGTTGAGGTTATTCCCTATAGTAACAGAATCCTTTTGGAATTTTTAAAAATTAATGAATTCAAACCTCACAGGTTTTTGACACAACCCTTTATTATCGTTATTTTATATACAGTTCACATTGATAATGTGCATAAACCATAAAATATAATTCTATCATTTTTTGATAGATTTGATTTTTTTTATAATTTTACGTCTGTTTAACTTATTAAGTTCTCCACTAATTATGACTTTTGACTTCTCTTATCTTCCCCAAAGATAACCCAATTTTACTTACCTAACATTTCAACTGACTTTCATAAAAAAGAAAGTTCAGTAACAAAATTTTCATTACCCCAAAAACATTTTGTGTAAAAAATATCATTTTCTTTAATAAAGATTAACTTTTTTACAACAAAAAAGAGATATATCTAACTATTTAAAAAATATACTCACACTTAACTAATTAAATTTTTTAAAAACTATTTGTATTATGAAGTTATCATGGTTTTCAAAAAACCTAGCCATTCTATGTACAGTGGCTATTCTATTCAATGCTTGTTCAAGAGACAACTTAACTCCAGAACCAGTTGGACAAGTAACAACCCCAGAGCAAACTTTTTCAAAAGAAGCAATTAATACTTTCATTGTTCAAAAAATAAAGCAAGAACAAAAAGTTTTTAATTGGGGATCAGCGACAGACGAAATGATATACAGTGCATTGATAGAAAGCGACTCTATCTTAGCTGTTGGTTATCAAATCGACAATTTTGCCGACATTGAAAAATGGATAGGAACACAAGGGCAATTACCTGAAGAGTGGATCGAAACAAGAACAGAGATTCTAAACCAAATCTTGGCGAATGAAAAGGCAGTCACCAAAAATGAGAATCTAACTTTAGAAGATTTACTCCCTTTTGAATTAGACAATCAAATTCCGACATTTGCGATCAAAGTTACTTCTTTCACAACCATCCAAGAACTAAGACAAAATCCCAATATTCGCTATGTAGAACCAATGGGATACTATCCAGAAAATCAAGATAAAAGTGATTCTGGATGTGGTAGTGAGTCAGGTCCTTATATTGATCCAGCAGATTATACCGCTAGTAGTTCTTACAATGCCAAAATCTCTTGGGTACAGGAGAAGCACAATATCCCCAATGCTTGGACACAATCAGCAGGAGACAACATCGGTATTTGTATCATTGATACAGGAGCTTCTGACGATCAAGAAAATTTGGGAAGTGCTTTTGATGCAGGTGCTTCTTCTAATAGAACGGTGGATAAATACAGTACTAAATACTCTGGTGCTTGGTGGTGGAAATCTTTGGATGATCCTCACGATCAATGTGGACACGGAACGTCTATGGCAGGTTTAGCGGCTGCTCCTTTTGGAACAGATGGCAATGTGACAGGTGTGGCGTATAAAGCAGACTTGGTAAGTGTAAGAGCCGTAGAAGATGTAATCATTAGTTCTTCTAACGAAAAAGATGGCGTTAAAAATGCACTGAAATTAGCAGCAGATTTATCGCATGTACGAATTGCAAGTATGTCATTGGGTAACGTTTTATACTCTGGAACAGTAGCTGATGGTGTTTACTATGCATACAATAATGGAACACTTATTATGGCAGCAGCAGGAACTTCTACTTCTTTCACCAATTGGTATGGTGTGATCTTCCCTGCTGATATGGATCAAACAGTGGCTGTTACAGGCATTAAAGACCAAAGCAACTATGTACGTTGTGATGTTTGTCACTCAGGAAGCAAAGTCGATTTTACAGTCATTATGGAACGCCCAAGTGATAACAGTCGTCATGCATTAACCGTTGGAATGAGTGGAGACCAGCCAGCGTATGTAGGCGGTTCTTCTTGTGCCACCGCAACCATGGCAGGAATGGCAGCATTGGTATGGGCAAAAAATCCCAACTTGTCACGCAATCAAGTATTCAATCGTTTGAGAAATGCCTCAGAAAATTATCCTAATAGAGATGGTTCTTTTGGTTGGGGTAATGTCAATGCGTATGGTGCAGTCACCAATGGAGGATTCTAA
>JAHDBB010000217.1 GCA_020630635.1 Chitinophagales bacterium | reverse complement strand
GACTTTTGAGATTGATGTAAATATTCAACCACAAATTCATGCATCACTTGTCACCCAAAATTCGCCACTGTTTAAATGCTCTCTTTTATCAAAATAGGATTTTTAGAAATCAGAATCTGGGACTTACTAGATATATTTCTGGTGGCTCTACTGATGTATCAGGTCTATAAATTACTGAAAGGAGGCTTGGCATTCAATATCTTTATCGGTTTCCTTTTAGTTTACTTTATCTACCAAGTCGTTGCCTTGATGCAAATGAAAGTCTTATCAGGCATCTTAGGACAGTTTATTGGAGCAGGATTATTAGCCATTTTTATCGTATTTCAGCCCGAAATTAGGCGGTTTTTACTGTTCTTAGGGCGAGGTAGTGGTATTGGAGAACGCAACTTTTGGCGACGGATTTTTGCCGTTAGAGAGCGCAAAACAACTGATAATGAAAAGGTTATCAACGATCTTTCAAGAGCTATCAACCAATTGGCCTATGCTAAAACAGGAGCTTTGATTGTTTTTGCCCAAGAAAGTGACCAATACTTTTTTGGGAATACTGGAGTGATGCTCAATGCCGATATTTCTAATAAACTACTGGAAACCATCTTTCAAAAAAATACACCATTGCATGATGGCGCATTGGTGATTACAGATAAAAAAATCTTGGCGGCTGGTTGTGTATTACCTGTATCCGAAAGTCCAACCTTGCCTTCTCGCTTGGGAATGCGCCATAAAGCAGCCGTAGGTATTACCGAAAATATTGAAGCAAGAGTCATTGTTGTATCAGAAGAAACAGGAAAAATCGCTGTCGCTTATAAAGGATGTATCCAACAAAATATTTCTCAATCCAAATTGATGGAGATTTTGCGAGAAGCATTGGCAGAGGTTTCTATTTAGCTTCTAAGGGAATTGGCAATAAATAATATGCCCAAAATAACGCCGTCATTTTTTCTTTTGAGAAATTATAAAAAAAAGAGCATAGCAGGGCTACGGTCTTTTTTTTAGAGTTGCTCACAAAGGAAAAAGAACAAGTTAGGTGGGTATAGTATTTATTTACGGTTCCCTAATCCAATGACCATTTTACCAGTCTTAAAATAGATAATAAAATTGAATGACTATTAGTTTAATATTTATCATTATGTGTTTTAGGGAAAATTGCCAAAAATCTCCTACTTTTGCCCAAAATTTCGTTTATTGAAACACTATTTGATAAATTGAATAATCAAGCATTCAGTTACTATGGGTTGAGACCACAACGATCTAGACCCGATAGTAGTGGTATCGCTGTGAAGCTTGGCTAATTCAAATGATGGCTTTGACACCATTTGATTGAGAAAGGCTAGAACAGCGATGAGAACGGATAGCGGGACCTTCCTATACAACGGAGCATCCCCCCATTCTCTCCATAAAGAATCAAAGAAAATTAGATTCTAAACCACAACTATGACCATCAATTATGAACTATAAAACCGCTTGTCACTCAAAATCATTCTACAATTTAACTGGGGTATCATGTTATATAGAAAAAATACTAAATTATTTTATATCATCACCATTATTGGTCTAATATTCTTTTCCTCTTGTTTTGGAAGTCGCCAACCAAGAAAAACGCCTGAAACCAATACGCCTACCAGACCTACTCCTAATCGAGGTCCAAGAGTAGAAGCTCCTAAAACCACCAAACCGAGTGCAACAGTCAATAGTCCCAAAGCAGAAAATAAGCCTTTACCGACCATTATCCAAGAATACGATATTGCGCTTTTGTTGCCATTCAATACATCCCTCAATAATTTGAGCTATGAAAATGATTCGATTGAGGACAAATCAGTTATGGCACTAGAGTTTTATGAAGGCGCACTGATTGCATTGGAAGAATTAAAAGACAAGGGCTTTAATGCCAATATTTATGTGTATGATACGGAAAAAAGTCGGGACAAAACCAAAAATATTTTGAATCAGACACATTTTAAAGAAATGGATTTGGTCATTGGTCCTGTTTATAATAAGCCTTTAGAAGAAGCCAATTCCTTCTCTCAAAAAAACAAAATAAGTATCGTTTCGCCTTTGTCTCCTACCACCAAATTTGTCGAAGAAAATCCCTACTATCTCAATGTTAATCAATCTATTATGACACATTGTAGTTATATTTATGACCACATCGCCAAAAATGGAAATAAAAATATCGTCGTCATTCACAGAGGAACGAAGAGCGATCAGAAAAATGCCGATATTTTCAAAGGTTTTGCAGGTGGTGGAAAATCAGGTGTGGAACACATTGGAATGATGGTTGAAGAATTGATTTTTATGGACCCAAGCCAAGAGATTTTAGAGACTTATTTACAACAAGGACGTGAAAATATCATTGTTATTCCTTCTTTCAATGAGCCTTTTGCCAATGACTTAGTTAGACGACTCAACAGTTTTTCAGGAAGATATAACATTACATTATACGGAATGCCCAGTTGGAACAAGTTTGAAAGCCTCAACATTGAGCATTTAGAGAACCTTAATTTTCACATCACTTCCAATTTTTACAAGGATATGAGCAAGTCCAAAGCGATTCAATTTGAGCAAATTTACCGAGCCAACCTCAATAATTTGCCGTCAGAATACGCTTGTAAAGGCTATGATGTAGTCAAATATTTTGGTAAGATGTTGGAGAGAAAAAATGAGGACGATGAGCTAAGTACAACTTTACGGTATAGCAATGAGACTTTTGGTGGCTTCTATTTTGTTCCTGTCATCAATCCAGATACAGGTGAGATTGATTATTATGAAAATCAGAAGCTCTATATGCTCAAATTCCAAAATTATCAGTTTAGAAAGGCGGATTAAGGAAATCCTATTAATCTCGAAAAATCCTGATAATCCTATTCCTTTTTAGGCTAGGAGCGAATGGATATTGCTTCGTCGCAATAGAAAGTCCCGCTATCCACTCCTATGAATGCAGCCAACGCTTTATGAAGCCAACACAATTGCATTCATACCGTTACTATCGGGGCTATTTGGTTTTAGACACTACTTCTTAGCACCAGCTCCTTAACCATTTCTTATCGTATATCATATATCACATAAAACTATCGACCACCAACTATGGACTTCAATAACATCAACACTCAAAATAAGTCAAAAACTCCCCTACTTTCTCCTTCAAATTCTGTCGATGAACAATAAGGTCTAAAAAGCCATTTTTTAGAAGAAATTCAGAACGTTGAAACCCTTCAGGTAAGTCTCGTTTAATGGTTTCTTTCACCACTCTTGGACCTGCAAACGCAATCAATGCTTTGGGTTCTGCCATATTAATATCGCCCAACATCGCATAAGACGCACTTACTCCGCCCGTTGTCGGGTCTGTCATCAATGAGATATAAGGAATTTTAGCTTGTGCCAATAAGGAGAGTTTGGCGGCTGTTTTCGCCATTTGCATCAAAGAAAATGCCGCTTCCATCATTCTTGCTCCTCCTGATTTAGAGATAATAAGCAATGGGATATTTTGGTCCAAACAATGGTCAATCGCCAAAGAAATCTTTTCGCCCACTACCGAACCCATAGAACCTCCAATAAATGAAAAATCCATACAAGCAATGACAATTCTTTGCTCATTACACAACCCTTCCGCCACTGTCATAGCTTCTTCCAAGCTTGTTTTTTCGATGCTATCTTTCAATCGTTTAGAATACGGCTTGAGGTCTGTAAACTGTAAAATATCTTTCGCAAAAAGCCCCTCAAAAAGTAGTTTGGGTTCTTCATCAAACAGGAGTTGAAAATATTCGATGGAACCGATACGGTGATGGTGGTCACACATAGGACACACATACATGTTAGCAACCACCTCTTTGTTGATGACCGCTTTTCGACAATTTTTACATTGTGTCCAAACCCCATCAGGCGTTTCTTTCTTATCTATTGTTTTTGTTTTGATTCCAGTACGAAATCGTTGCAGCCAGGTCATATTTTCCGATTGATAGTTTAGCGAGTTGTTTATTCTATCACAAGACTTTGTATATCAAAAGCTTGTGAAAATCATCCCAATATTTTATATAAAGATAACAAAATTCCCTATCATAACGTTGATTTTATTTAATTTGTATTTCAATTCAAAAACAATGTTATGAAAATCATTTTTGCGACACACAATCCTTATAAGGTCAAGGAGGTCAAAAAGCTCCTCAAAGCTCCTTTTGAAATTACCAGTTTGGCAGAACTCAATGATCATGAAGAAATTCCTGAGCCTTATGAGACCATCCCTGAAAATGCTGTCCATAAGGCAAAGGTCATTTATGAAAAGTATCAAACAACGGTGATTGCGGAAGATACGGGCTTGGAAGTAGCGGCTTTGGGTAATGCTCCAGGTGTTTATACGGCTCGTTATGCTGGCGAAAAGGCGACGGCTGACCAAAATATGAGCAAACTTTTACGTAATTTAGAGGAAAAAAATGACCGAACTGCCCAATTTAGGACGGTTGCGGCTTTGTATATCAATGGAGAATCCCTTATATTTGAAGGTATTCTTAAAGGAAACATACATCAAAAAGCTCAGGGTACACAAGGATTTGGCTATGATCCTGTTTTCATGCCATTGGGTTATCAACGCACTTTAGCCGAGATGTCCGCTGATGAAAAGAATCAAATTAGCCATCGTTTTATTGCTTTTGACAAATTATCTAAATTTTTGCTGGAAAAATATACCTAGCAAACATCTATTTCGACTTTATATGCGTTTTTTACTTGACCTTCATTCTAAGTGAAACAACAAAAATAACTTATTCCATGTGACATCGACATTTTCCGATTTTTGGCGTTGAAAATACTCGTCGTAGCCCTGCTATGACTCCGTTTTTCGCCTTAAAAATCTAAAAATCTCTTAGCCCCATTTTGGAATAGTTTATTTCTGATCTTTCACTAAAGAATGAAGTAAAAGGTTTTTTCTTTTTTGGAGAGAACGGTTTCACTTTGTCGTGATGGGTCTCCCCGCTATCCGTTCTTATTCGTGTCGCCAACGTTTTTCTAAGCCAACGCTTCAAACACGAATACCACTTCTATCGGGTCTATTTGGTTTGGGAAGGTACTTCTTAGTGCCAGAATATGTGACGAAGAGACGAACTGTTCATTTTTTACACGTTGGGACGTTTATATTTTACTCGTCCCCAAAGCACGAAATGAACTATAAACGTCCCGTCGCTCCTTACTAAAAAAACGTTGTGACCATCCAAAATAGCCCCGATAGTAGTGGTATCACTAATGTGTGTTGGCCAAAAGGGTTCGGGTGGCTTAGTGATAAGAACGGATAGCGGGACTTGCCTCCACGACGAAGCATCAAACTTTTCGCTCCTAATCAAAAATAAAAACGGAAAAAACTCTTTATTCATACAACCAAAAGCACTTATTATCTATCTAACCAAATGAAATGAGCTTTAGCTTATGAGAAGCCCCAATAAAAAAATCTCTAATGAGGACCTAATAAAAGGCTGTATTGCTGGAAAACCTCATTATCAAAAACTACTGTATCAACGTTTTGCTCCCAAAATGTTTGGGATATGTCTTCGGTATGCCAAAGAATATCAACAAGCCGAAGATATATTACAGGAGGGCTTTATTAAAATCTATAATAATCTACACAAATTCAGAGGAGAAGGCTCCTTTGAAGGATGGGTTCGCCGTATCTTTATTAATTCAGCAATTGAACATTATCGAAAGGCCGTTCCCCTATATCCGATAATTGACAGCGACCATAACCCATTAAGAATTGTAGATGAAACCGTCTTTAGCCAATTAGCTGCTAAAGATTTACTGGATTTAGTACAACAATTGGCTTACGGCTATCGAACTGTATTTAACCTTTATGTAATTGAAGGCTATAGCCATAAAGAAATCGCTAATATGTTGAATATTAGTGAAGGTACTTCTAAATCCCAGTTGGCGAGAGCAAGATATATGCTCCAGAAAATGATTAAGGAACAATTAGAACAGACTTATATAGATAATGAGCAACGGATTCGAAAAGTTTGATGACTATTTTAAACAGGGCTTAGAAGATTTTGAGCAAACTCCACCGCCTCAAATCTGGGAACAAATCGCTCCTGAATTGCCTGTATATACTCCTACACCTTTTTATACCCAAAAACGTGTTTGGGCTGGGATAGCTGTATGTATGCTTTTGTTGTTATCCAGTACCCTCTATTTCTTTAATAACTACTCCATAGAAGCCAGTTTTAATATTCATCCTAAAAACACTCAAGAACATCATTCTTTTTCCCATATAAATTTATCTCCTACGAACCAAACTTCTACTTCTATCATAACCCATGATTTATTGGGAGAAAACTGTGAGGAAGCAGCCTCGCAAAACCTTTTAGCCTCCACCGATCCAAATGTAGTTGTTTCAAAAGTAGCAAAAGATAACTCCTTATTTACTCCTACTTCAAATGCAGGCAAAGCCCATTTTTACAAACCTGCATTATTCAATAACTTGTTGGGCGCAAATCTTGGCTTTACAGTTAGTCAGTCTAAACCTATTGTTGTTATCAATAGTTCTTCCGATATAGATGCAAATGTATCATCTGAAAAAATTCAGAATCAATCTACTCTTGTTTCAAAAAGAACAACCATTCCTTATTTAGCTACTCTTCAATCTATCCCGCAAAAAGACTTAAAAAATACAGCCCTAGCTCAAAAAGAACCCAACTTACAACCTAAGTTGAAAACTTTAGCTTCTTCTACAGCCAAAACGACTGGTTTCAGTGTAGGAGCCTTTGCACAATACCAGAATGTATGGACGCTTAATAAAGCTCCCAAAGAATCTGCTAAAAATGGTTATACAAAGTATTCTCCTGGTTACGGCTATGCCTATGGTTTTTCTTTAAGTTATGATTTTAGTAATACCACAGGTATTCAAGCAGAGTGGATCGTTAATTCTTCTGTGAGTCAAAATGCTGAATATCATGATGGAGGAAATGTTTATTATGGAAAAAGTCAAGGGCAGTATATGCAGTTTCCTGTATTATTCAAATACAAAAAAACAAAGCAGTCTAAGCTCACCAATCAAGCAGTTGTGTTAAATCATTTAGTCGGCCTACAATATGGTTATTTAAAGTCTAGTCCTTCTATTTTGCTTAATAATACAGAAAATCCGACTTCTGATGAATTCCGTATTGATAATAACTTTGGACTTGTTTTAGGAATGGGCTATGATGTATATTTATCTCCTAGAACCATGTTTTCTTTAGCTGCTCGTACCAGTTTCAATCGTAGAATTAATAGCTTTCATAAGTTTATCAACGAAACACATCCTAATATCAATGTTTTATTTGGAGTACAAGCTAGTATGAAGTATCGTTTTAAGTAGTTACTTTTCTCTTCATACACCTAGAATCAGGCATTTTAGGATTTACAGGATTTTTGGTTTCTTTCTTTTATCATTTCTAACAGAAATATTGGTAATAAAAAAGCCATCCATAATAAAATTATGAATGGCTGATATCAAGGTGACCTCGAAGAGATTCGAACTCCTAACCTCTTGGGCCGTAACCAAGTGCTCTATCCAGTTAAGCTACGAGGCCTTGTTGACAATTAGAACGCAAAATTAGGCATTAAAAGTTCAAAAAAAAAGCATTTCTTAAAGATTTTTTCAATTTAATGCTTTTAACAGTTCTTCCACCTTCTTTTTACGTTGTTGATCTGTTGTATTTTGAAGTTGAAGTAATAATTCTTTCGCCTCTTTTTCCTTACCTAACTTTATCAACGCCAAGCCTTTATACCATTGAGCAGCTTCCAAATACAAAGAATCTCTTACCTTATCAAAATTCTTAATTGCCTTATTCTCCAATTCTTTATCTTGATACAAATAACTTAATCCTAAGTAATAGAACTGTTCTTCATTGGCTTTACCTTGTTGAATGACTTTTTCGATCAAAGTAGCACTTTGAACAAAATCCTCTTTTTTGTAAGCAGTAATCGCCTTTTGCCAGTTTTCTTCTACATTCTCTGTTGAGTTTCGCAAAATAGTTGGTGCATTATAATGTTCAACTAAATGAACCTGTGCCAACTGTTGAGGTGAAGATCCTGATTGACTATATTGGAATACCAATAAACCTATGACAGCAAATAATAAGACTGATGCTGCTACTCGCAATAATGAGCTATTGAGCCAAGAAGTTTTCGCCTCTTGTTTTTCTTTTATTGGTTTCACTTTTACCTCTTTAGCAACAAATGCATTATCTTGTTGATCTTCATCCTTGTCAACTACAGATAAATTAGGTTTATCTATTTGTAAATTGTGTTCTTTAACAAGACCTTTGAAACGTTTCTTTTTTTGTACCGTTTCCCTTGCCTTCAAAAAAGCCTGTACTTCGACATCTTCTTTGAGTTCTTTGTCTTGTAGAACCTCCTTTAAAAATTCATCGAGCTGATTTTCTTGTAACTCCCCTTGTATGTACTGCTCAATGATTAGACTTCTTTTTTCTTCATTTTCCATCTTTAGCAAATTAAATTAAAAAAATACTTTTTCTATCAAAACGTTTTTCATCTCATTTCTTTTAATACCTCTTGGGTTAATTTTAATAGTTTTTTCTTACATTTTCCTTTCTTATCAGTTATGACTCTGGTATTTTTGTAGTCAAACTTTTCATATATATCACGAGGCTTTAGACCTCTAACGATTGTATCTAAAAGAAGTTCACGACAAATTTCTCCCAATTTTTCAAAAGCCACTTTCAATGCATGGATTCTTTTTGCATCATTATCATAAAAAATCTGTTGTCCTTCTTCCAATAAAATAGCATCTTGATTAATTGTCTCATCTTCTTGCAATTGTTCTTGGACATTTAGATAATCCTCTACTTTTTTGACCAAGCTTTTATCTCTTCGTTTTTGTTCTCGTAGAAAATTTAGTGCAGTTTTCATTATATACCCTCTTATATTGGTATATGTAATTTCTTTTTCCTGTACAATTTCTCTAAACTTTAAGATGGCATCCGCATAAAAATCTTCAGCATCAGACTGATTAGCCTTATATTTATACCTCAACATACCCATCACATAAGAGTAATACGCCATATATAGTTTATCCAAAGCTTTTTCATCCCCTTTTTTCAGATCTTCAAAATCCATTTCAGTAAATTCTCTATTCATATAATGTCAATTAGTGTAAAATGCAAGTAAGTTTTGAATAAAATTTTAAAATTATTATATTTGTAGGGCGCATAGCTACATGAAAGCTTTCTTCAACAGAAGAAATTTTCCTCTCCCTTATTTTCTATTTTTTCTTATTGATTTTCAGTACAATACACATTTTTTTGATTTTTTTCTTCAAAAAACCACTTGCATTTTGGTAAAAACTGCATTGTAAGAAGTGTACGTACATAATCACCGAATTTAAAAGAAATTTATTTTTTAACCTAATAAAACGTAAAAATCATGAAAGCTACAAAATTATTTTCAGTTTTGATGACATTAGTATTAACAATTTTAGTTTCGCAAGGAGATTTGATGGCGCA
>JAHDBB010000216.1:7821-9524 GCA_020630635.1 Chitinophagales bacterium | reverse complement strand
GGTGGGTGTGTTGAGGGCAAACATTAGGGCTGCATAGTGGGCTGCGCTGCCTCCTAAAACGAAGATGTGCCAGATAGCGTGGTGATATTTGAGCTTTTCCCACATAAAAAAGATGACTCCTATGGAGTAGGATATGCCGCCTAAGAGTAGTAAAGTCGTGGCACTGCCTGGAAGACTTTGATAGATTTCGGGTATTTTGATCAGTCCTGCCCACCCCATAATGACATAGAAAATGACGGATAAGGTGGTGTAACGATTGCATCCTGTGATGCATTTGATGATTGTACCAATGGCTGCTAGCGTCCAAAGAACGGCTAATAGTACCCAAGAATTGTAAAGAAAAATAACTAAGAATGGGGTGTATGAACCTGCAATGAGAAAGTAAATGCAGATGTGGTCGATAAGTTGCAGCCACTTTTTGGTCGGCTTGTGGGTGACGATGTGGTAAACGGTGGAACTGGTATAAACCATTAGGAGAGAGAAGGCATATATGGCAACACTTAGGATATTGGCTGTACCGCCTTTGGAGGCAACACAAGTCATTAATACTGGAATGGCAACGACACAAAGGACGACACCTAAGCCGTGTGTGAGGCTGTTTAAAAGCTCTTCTCGGTAATCTTCGTCTATCAATTTCATAATTAAAAATACGAGTAAAATCGTGTAAAGGTTAGCGTTTAGGGTGGGTTAATTTGGCTCGTATTTTAGGATAAATAGGAATATTTTTGTCACAAAAAAGAAAAAAATCAATCGGATCGTTCATTCATATCGCAAAAAACAACCCGATTGAAATCATTACATTTATTGTTTATCTAGTTTTATGTAAAAACCATTTTCATCAAAATTGATGTCAGAAGCTTTGGTTTTTTTGAGCTTGACAGATTGCCATTCATTGGTTGGTTGGATGGTTACCCACTCCCCTTCTGCTACTCTATAGCGCATTGGCAAATTGAATCCTTCCACATCTGTTTTCCAACGATAACTGAACATCGTGTGCTTGTCTTTTTTGTCCGCTTTTTCTGCCTTATATTCTAAAACAGGGATATTGGGGTAACGAAGATATTGGTCAAAAATCTTGTCTAATTTTAAGCCTGTTTTGGTATTCATATAGTCGATGATGTCTTGGGTATCGACTACAGAATGTTTAAAATCATTGGAAAGACCATAGATGATTTGCCACCAAAGTTTGTCGTTATTGACCATATGACGTAGAGTATTTAGGAACAACGAACCCTTTTGATACATGTCTCCACTCCCCTCTTCGTTTACGCCATAAGGACCGATAATGGCTTTTTTATTGCCTACATATTTTTTGTTGTGATTGATATAATCAACGGCAGTTTCTTTGTCATTTAGACACTCTACATAGATAGATTCAGAGTAGGTACAGAAGCCTTCATGAATCCAAAGATCTGCAATATCCTTGCAAGAAACACTGTTGCCCCACCACTCATGACCTGTCTCATGAATGATGATATAATCAAATTCGTGACCACCTGTATAGTTGGTATTTCCTGCATAACCTGGCTTATATTCATTGCCATAAGCGATGGCTCCTTGATGCTCCATTCCTAAGTATGGAGTCTCTACCAATGCGTATCCATCGTTCCAAAAAGGATAAGGACCTAAGTATTCTTCAAAGCATTTCATCATTGGTCCCACTTGTTTGAAATGCTCTTTTGCTTTTGACAAATTGCTGCTTA
>JAHDBB010000216.1:0-7721 GCA_020630635.1 Chitinophagales bacterium | reverse complement strand
GATGGTTCTAAAACCTTAAAATGAATATCATTGTAACCACTAATTACTTTGGTTGCGGGATCTACCTCAATGTGTAAATTGTAAAAGGTAATATCAAACCATATACGTTCAGGTCCAAGAGTTCCTCTCAATGTATCCCCCTTAGTGAAAGTTTTATTTTCAGTTAAAAGTTGTGCATTAACTGAATAACAAACCAAAACAAGTAAAAATATTATTAACTTTTTCATCGAAAAACTTTGTTATTAACTGGTTAAAGTAGTTTAGATTTAAGCCTAAGAAAGATAACTTAAGAATTAAATGCATTACATATATTCTTCTCTTCTGGGAGAAAAAGTATCAAGGATTTTGCAAGAAGTTAAAGCCCTTCCACTATGCATTTGATTAGAAGGAATAATGACAATCATCCCAGACCTACAAATGATTTTTTCACCTTCCACAACCAACTCAAATTCTCCTTCCAATACTTGAGTTGTCTGCTCATGAACATGTGAATGCTCATGTAAAACAGCTCCTTCTTCAACCTCCCATAAAGCAATTGTGCTATTGGCTCCATGAACCAATTTGCCTTTGAATCCTTTGATTATTTCTTTTGGTTGTATGTCTGAAAACTTGTAAATCATCTTTAACAAATTATTTGATTAATGGATTGATTCTCCTCTCAACTTACCTCAATATTGATTAATTTACATTTACTTAAGTTTCTTAAATTGACAGATTAGAAATAGTAGTAGTATTGTTTCTATTAATTGTACCCCTATCCCTCTATCCTACTCCACAAAATAAAACTAAGAATTAGTAAAACCAAATGATAAGGCTACTTATTTAAGTTTTGAGCCAAAATCCAATCAATACACCACTAAACACGTCAAAAATTAACTTAATTAATCAAAAACAAAACCACTTAATCCCCTATAAACCCTGTCTATACAAGTTGATTCACTCAATAGTTGCTAAGTCTTATCTGCTTACTTTGATAGTCTATATAACCCAACCCATTACTCCAATATTCCATTCTTTAAGAACTCTTTATTTATCCTTTAGGTTACACTTTTCGATAAATTTATTTTGGTTATTTATTATTTTAATTCTATTTATCCAGTCTGTTGTTTATACAATCCTCCAGCTAACAAAGTGTATCTCAAAGCAGAAAAACGAGTTAATCCAAAAGTTAATAAAGTTAAGTACAAGGTTTCTAATCCCTATGTAACAGCTCTTACATTTTGTTGATCCAGTTTTAACTAGACGGATCTGTTCACTTACAAAAGAACCCACCGTACGAGAAGTAATCAACTGAGTTAAATTTATAGAAAAGGTATAGCATCCATCCCTTTCTACAACTCTATTGTAAAATTCTTTTTCACTACTGATAGATCCCTTTTTGTATAGACCATTTCTTCTTTGAGTATAGATTGATTTAGGCTATTATCCTTTCTATTTCCTCCCCTATCAAAAACCCACTTAACTTTTTATTGAGAACATACAAATAGGCTCTTGAACAGCTTGTAAAACTAAGCTCAAAGAATTTGGGCTATTGGAGTTTTAGTTTCTCTAGAAGATTTTTGAGTTTTGCTATCAATGCATTAGACGCACTCATTTAGGAATTGACTTTAAGTTAGCTTTGGAAGCAGAAATATACTGCTATCAATTTTTGAATTGCGATCTTTATTTTGAGAAATTTTAAATTTTCTCTTTTTTATTATCCTTAATTTTCCTTGCTATACACAAACTGTATAAACCAATTAAGACACCTCTTCTATCCAATTACTCACTAAGATGGATAAGCAATTTTCAATGTTCACATCAGTACACTTTAAAAGAATCTTATCTTCTTCTTCAAATGAAACTTTACAATCTCTACTCTTTCAATTATAACGACGCCTCTTTTCAAACCTCTCAATTATTTGATCCAGATCTCTTATCATTCTATCAACACAATACTTTATTAACTAAAATCATTGACGTTAGCTTCAGCAAACAAACAATCAAATGAAAAAGCAAAATACCTTATTCGATAGTCAACAAAAAACCTAATTAACCAAAAAATTAACTTTCAAAATGTATTGAGAAAATTGCAAAATACTTCCTGATTAAGAGATTGGTGATCTAAAAAGAAATCAAAAAATTGAAAAGGATTTTTTGACTATAAGGATATATTTGAATAGCTAAGATTTCACTGACTATTGAAAACAATTTTCTTCTTAGGAGAAGAACAATAATGCATACAGAGAGAATCAGAACTTATATTCTACTAATTTAATTATATTTTGTGTGTAGCAACTTGATCTATTTTATCGTATAAAGAAGAGTCACTTAAGATAGGATTGTTACCCGCACAAAGTAGAGGCAATCCGATTGATAAAGAGAAAGGAAGTCTATTCATATAAATCAATTGGATTGCTGGTTCATACGGAAAGACCCATCCGATTGAAACGACTTTACCCTTTACCCTTTCTTTGATTTTGGGCGAATAACCGTGAGAACAGATTCAATCTGTTCCTACATATATTAATTTGAAGCGTATAACAATAATAGTTCATTGAACAATAGGCAAAGACAAAATGATACAAGTTAAGCCAGCTACTCATTATGATATTGTTAGAATCATTGATCAGTTAGCTCTCCCCTATTATTGATAAAAGCTGATTAACTGAATTGAATGAAGAACTGATAACCTTCTATGTCAGAAGAAGAATAGTCTTTTGCTAAGAGACTAAATATATCTAATCCAAGATTATTCTCCTCTTAGTTTAAATAAGCATAATCATTTACATGGAGTCTCTTATTTTACCTTCATCAAAAAATCATTTTTCCTGATTGCTTACAAAACACATAAAATTATGTATTTTTGTAAATACAATCTATTTCGCCAAACCATATCAAAAAGTTTTTTATCAATTTTATAAAGTTTTTTAAAAACCAAAACAAGTAAAAATTTAACTTAAAAAATTAGGTTTTTATGTTGAAAATTTGTATCTTTGTAGGGTACTAAAGCACTAAAATTTAGCATAAAACTGCCACAAATTTTGAGTACAGTTGAGTACTTATATTTTCAGCGACATTATGTTATTTGTAGAAAAATCATCAGACACCAATAAAGCCATTTATTTAAACCCAAATGAAAATTTTGATTTTTTGAAGAGTATATTTTTTATCACTCCTACTCTCTTTAAAATAGATACTGTGATGTGTCAGGAAGAATGAGACCAGTAAATTGATTGTACATTGCAGGATAAATTTTATAGGAGAAAAAATAAAGAGATCAAAATTTAGACAAAAACAAGTTCTTTGAATTTTGAAAGAGTTGAACAACAAAAAAAAGAAGAAACCAAACAGATTGTTTGAGAATTTATAGATAGATAATTATACCTTTCATAGAAGCTCATTTTTTAATCGAATCTATTTTTTCTTTTTTGGAAGTAGAAAAACCTTTCGCTCCCCTACTCTCTTTTATTAGACTACTGTGATCCTTCTGGAAGTACTGTATTCAAATCAAAAGAAGTATGATGAGCAAGATAGATTCTATTGCTTCATAAAATATTGTAGTAGAGTGCGAAGGAAGTCGAAATTTACTAGATTATTCAATTTTGTAAATTTTTGAAAGATTGCTGCAAAGCCTGAAAATGTAGATATGAGAAGTGATAGTCACCAAACATTTTGGATGCTCTAAAATTTAGATGAATGTTTCAAAGAGAAGATAGCTATTTTTTGAGTTTAGAATAGTGATGTTGATAGGATAGATGTCTGTGATGTAATAGAAGCTCATTTTTTAATCGAATCTATTTTTTCTTTTTTGGAAGTAGAAAAACCTTTCGCTCCCCTACTCTCTTTTATTAGACTACTGTGATCCTTCTGGAAGTACTGTATTCAAATCAAAAGAAGTATGATGAGCAAGATAGATTCTATTGCTTCATAAAATATTGTAGTAGAGTGCGAAGGAAGTCGAAATTTACTAGATTATTCAATTTTGTAAATTTTTGAAAGATTGCTGCAAAGCCTGAAAATGTAGATATGAGAAGTGATAGTCACCAAACATTTTGGATGCTCTAAAATTTAGATGAATGTTTCAAAGAGAAGATAGCTATTTTTTGAGTTTAGAATAGTGATGTTGATAGGATAGATGTCTGTGATGTAATAGAAACTCATTTTTTAATCAAATTTATTTTTTCTTTTTTGAAAAGCTAAAGTATTTGCTCTCTTCTATGCTCCTTTATTTTACTACTGTGATACTTGTGGAAGTATGTAGTTTTGACGTAAAGTAAAAAACACCAAAGACAAAAAGCTATATTGCTTGATAGTTTTTCCACAGGAAAAACAAAGAAGCTCTAATTCACTCGTTAATCTGTTTTTGAAAAAAGGTTTCCAAATTTTATAGAAGAGAAATAAAGAGATCTATATAAGATAGCGAAAACATTCACATTAGACAATGAGTAGAATCCTTTGAGAAACTTAAGTGAGTATACATATAGAAGCCTAAATTTAGACGTTCTATACATTTTTGATTTTGGAAAAGAAAAATAGCAATAGAGTATAAAACAAAGAAAAGAACTTCTAAATTCTATCTAATAGACTTAATTGTTTTGATGAGCAGACCTTTAGGAGTTTCATTTCTCAATAAAAGCTATTTTTTGTTTTTGAAGCAACAAAAGAATGTTCGGCTTTTTAATCTTTGTTATGTAACGATAGTGGTACACCAGAGAAGATGACCATATAAACAATCATAAGAATACTATTATAGTATAGATTAGACGGAGAGCATCAAAAGATTCCTAAATTTCAATGAAAAGGAGTTTTTGTTTTTTTCTTCAAAAATTGACGTTTCAATGAAATATAATTTAAACAGAAGAGGGATATCTCAAAGACTTGATAGCAAATTGAAATTTAAATTAGAAGGTGATAAAGGTTTCATATTTAAGACAAAGTTGTTTTTTCTCTTTTGAAGTCAATTAGAATTTTGCTTTGTTATTTTTAGTAAAAGAGTATTGTGATGTGGAGAGAAAGGTATTGATACTTTTTGAGAGATTGGCAATGTAAATCAAACGAAAAACAAGCAAAGATTTTTCAATATATTATTTTTTCAATACAAAATAGAAATCAATGAAGACTATTATAAAAAGAAAGTTTATTGAAGCATTTGATTATTTGCACGCAAATCATTTTTTTGAAACCAAAAAGGAATTTGCGGCAATAATGAATATAAGCCCTCAATTCTTAAGCCAGATGTTAAATGACAATACGCCTGTACCATTGGAGTTTTTATCTAGGTTTATGCAAACCTATCCTGTCAATCCAGGATTCTTTTTTAAAAATGAAGTACATATATTAATGAGTGGTACTCCCCTACCCCATGACCGATATAAGCATCCTAGTAATAATGGTGTGTATCAGGAAAGATCACAGCAAATTAACCAGCCTGTGATGCGTCCTCAATCTTCACCGTATGAAAATGGAACAGGAACGGGCTTTGCTCCGTATAATACAACCGAATATGGTACACCACCAGTTATGGCACATAAACCAATACCCAATTTTCAACAAGAAGATAAAGTATCTGAAAGGGAAATTATTCAGGCATTGGAAATGGCGGCAGAAACCCAATTGGAATTAATGAGAATATTAACGAAGCTTAGGACAAGAAAACATTAAATTTTCTTAGTGAAGCAATAAAAGCAAGTTATTTTTATGTGACATCGTATTTTCTGATTTTTGTCCTTGAAAATATTTCATAGTCATTGCTATGACTCTGTTTTTCGATACTTGAAAATCTAAAAATCTTTAGTCAAATTTTAGGCTGCTTCTAATACTTCACTTAGAGAACAAAATACAGATTTTTTGAGCTGACTGTCAAAAATTTTGCATTTTACTTAAAAAAGACACATTATCTATTTCTCATTTTGTAATAGAAAAAAACAGTAGTCAAAAATCGTTATTATATTCTGTAAATATTTCATTCAAAAGTCTCATTGATTTACCTGACCAATGACTACTTTTAACAATAGAGTAAAAAACCAAACCACATTACTTAATCATCGTCATTTTTATACAACTTATCATTCACATTCTGTTAGTTGAAAAACAAAGTATTATATATAATAATTTTTGACAAGTTGCTAAACTTACTAAAATCAGATAGCAGTAAATGTTAAATTTTAGACAATAAAAAGACGAATGTAAAAGTTGTGTCCTAAACCCAATAGCCCCGATAGTAGTGGTATCGCTGTATGGCGATGGCTACCTAAAATGAGGCAACAGCGATAAGAACGGATAGCGGGACTTGCCAATGCGACGAAGCACCGAACCCTTCGCTCCAAACAAGAAAAACATATACACAAAAAAGCAATAAACTATTAGATAATTTTATATGTGTTTGGTAAAAAATCAAGTTTTTATTCGTTGAACACAAAACTTTTTTCTACCTTACATATTCATCAAACCCAAAAATACTTATGAAGTATATTGTAGAGTTTATTGGCACATTTTTTCTTGTGCTTACAGTTGGTCTCTGTGTAATGGGAGGCGTAGGAAGTTTCGCTCCTATTGCTATTGGCTGTATCCTTATGGTTATGGTCTATGCTGGTGGACACATCTCTGGTGCCCATTATAATCCAGCAGTAACTTTAGCAGTTTTTATGCGTGGCAAATGTTCTGCCGCCGATGTACCTGTATATATGATCGTTCAGATTATCGCAGGAGTATTGGGTGCACTTACCGCAGGATTTTTAATTCCTGAGGGAGTAGAAAAATTCTTTGCAGAAAACCCAACGACCTCTCTAAATATTGGGCCGTCGTTGATTGCAGAATTTTTGGGAACATTTGCTTTATGTTGGGTAGTACTCAATACTGCTACAAGTAAAGATCATCCTAATAATTCGTTCTACGGATTAGCCATTGGTTTTACCGTATTAGCTTGTGCTTATGCGCTTGGTGGAATTTCTGGTGGTGCGTTTAATCCTGCTGTTGCAGCAGGTATCACAACTGCCGGGATAAAATTCCCTGCTGACATTTGGGTATTCTTAGTTGGAGAGTTTGCTGCTGCTGCTTTAGCCGCCATTCTTTTCAGAGTCACTAATCCACATGATAACGACTAATGCAACTAAGAAACACACTACTCTAAAGATTTTAAAGAATTTGAAAACGTCAAGTAATTTTTACTTGGCGTTTTTTTTATCTTCCAATGTCATTTTTCTATCAACTATACAGCAACAAATGCAGTTCTATTCTCTGTATTTCTATTAATAAAGTCAGTTGTTTTTATTACTCTAAAAGCATCTTTTCCAAAATCAGTCAAGTATCATTTTACTATTTATTCTTGATTATCAAGATATAGACAATTGTCTTAACTAATTTTAGATAATTAAACATTTTAAAGTTGAGAACAATGAGTCAGATTTACAAATAGGGGAAGCTAAAAAACATAGCAAGTATTAAAAGTAAAGCTAGCTGGGATTGTTGCTTAACTAAAATTCTCGACTGAAATTATATTTTTACAACTTCCCTCCTATTTTAAAATCAAAATATGTTTACAAGATTATTACACTAAAACATCCTACTTTATCTCACTCTATCATTATGATTATCTCATCAAGCCTGCCAACGTTATAGAGACAAATGCTTAGGATATTTCTTCAATTAAGACCATAAAATGATCCTTTCATTTGTTTTACTCAACATAAGTACCTAAACCTAAATAATCGACACATTTTATGAGGGTCTCTTTTTCACTC
>JAHDBB010000215.1:5289-9525 GCA_020630635.1 Chitinophagales bacterium | reverse complement strand
GTCACCTGTCACTAAAACAAACCTCTCAAAGATACAATTTATTTTATATCAAGTATTCAAATAAAAAACCCACAAAACAATGGACTTATTTTGTGGGCAAAAGTTAAGGAATACGAGCAATAAAGTATCCCAAAATCAAAAAAACTATATCAATTCAAGTTAAAGTTGATGGGTAAGTTGAACTTCACCCTCACAGGCTCTCCTCTTTGTTTTCCAGGAATCCAGTTGGGCATACTTTCGACCACTCTTACCGCTTCTTTTCCCAGCGTACTTCCCAATGGAGAACGTAAAATCTCTATGTTCGTAATAGAACCATCTGCTTGTTCAATTATTGGATTACCAAAACAAATTTCATTTTCAAAAGTAGGCACAGACCATCGAAAAGCCAATAAAACACTCGCCATCGCTACAATCAAACCCATCCGAAAAAAGGTACTGATATAACGTTCTGTATCTACTTGACGATATTTTCGTATTAATAATTGGTCGGTTGAAGACTCCTCTTGATTGAGTGTAATAATTTTATCGGTGCTTTGTCGCTTGAAAAGGACTTGTAAACTGGCTATGGACAGTAAAATACCTCCTATCAATGCAACTAAAAACCATATTTGATAGTATAGACTGACTCCTAAAACCCCTAAAGCGAGCGTGAGAATGATATAATCTTCAAAATTTCGCATAATCTAAGTTTTAACAAGATTTCTTTGATTGGAAATTCAAAAAAATCTAAGGATGAATAAAAATTGAAATGCACTTCGCTCCTTAAAACTGATCTTATGCTTAAAATAGTTCGAGAGGTGAGTCACATGTTTGTCAGAAGTAAAAAACACAGGAAGAAGAATTCAATCTTTATGATGGTTCTAAGAAGTTGATACCATAACCATTTAGCCCCGATAGAAGTGGTATTGCTGCTTTGGAGGGCAGAAGGTTTTGCGGAAAAGCAGCAGCAATAAGAACGGATAGCGGGACATTCCTGCACGACGAAGCCCTCAAAAGTTCGCTCCAAAATCCATATACAATCAGAACCTAAAAAAGTATAATATTTCAGAATCTATATTTATATTTGCAATATAAACTATCAATGTCCATATATTAACATATAGGAAGGTGTAAAAGAGACAAAATGAGCGGATTGTTTTCAACAAAAAACATTTTTACCAATAAAGTTTGTATATTGGCTTTTTAATGATACACTACTCACCTCATTACATGTAAATAAAAATTTACTATTCACTAACACATAAAAAACAGCATCTATTAAGATAATCATTTGTAGCAAACAACATTTTTTCTTTAGCAACCATACTCTATGATTGACTATAATGATTTTTTAAATGCTTATATTTTTCTTATGAAAAAAATTATTCAAATACTCACCCTTTTGGTAGCATTTGTAGGTTTACCCATGCTATCCAACGCACAATCTGTGGATGTCCAATTTGCGTTTAATGAAACAGCAAGTGATTGTGACAACAACCTTTTTTGTGTAGATATCGAAATTAAATCAGATGATGGAGCCAACTTAATTGGAACTTCCTCTATTCGATTTACTTATGATAATAGTGTTCTTAGTTTTCCTGGAGGTATTAGTACCGCACCTGCTGGTTATTATACTTCTATCAACTTTGATGATGACCAGACTACTTTGAATCCAGAATGTGATGCCGCTAATGGTGGTCCTGGAGGAACGTCTTATCAGGCTCATGGTTTTGATGGATCAGTCAGTGGAGACTTTTTGATTACGATGGTAAAGCCAGGAGACTTTAGTGTAGCTTGCCCTGACATTGCAACAGATTGGGAAGATGTTTCTACCATTTGTTTTGACATCTTAGATCCAACAGGAAATCCTAATATGGCATTTCAAGGTGTTCAAAATGGTCAACCGACTAGTACTGCTTTGACCAACTTCAACCCAGATAATAATGATCCTTCTGGCAAATATGATAATGGTACGTTTACAGATTTGACAACAAGCATTGATGTATTATGTGGTGCATGTGACCATACAATTCCTTTGGTTACAGGTTGGAACATTATGTCTACTTATTGTGATCCTACCAATCCCAACATGTTGACTATTTTAAGCCCCATTTCATCTCAAGTTATTTTGGTAAAAAATGAAATCGGTTTGACATGTATTCCACAAGTAGGCATCAATAATATTGGTAACTGGATCGTGGATGAAGGTTATCAAATCAGAACCAATTCAGCAACTTCCTTTACGATTAATGGTAATAAAGTAGATCCAACCACAACCCCTTTGCAATTGGCAAGCGGTTGGAATTTGATTGCTTATTTGAGAGATACCCCACAAGACGCTTCTACTTCTTGGGCAGGAATTCCAAGTGTTATCTTAGCTAAAGACTATGTAGGATTGACGTATATCCCTTCTGTTTCTATTAACAATATTGGTAATTTGGTTCCTGGACAGGGTTATCAAATGCGTGTAGGATTAGCTAGTACGACCTCTACTTATCCGCCTAAGCCCACTAATGATGATGAGCCTATTGTCTTTCATTCAAGCCAAGAAGTTCCAGAATTTTTTGTAAGAGATTTTTACAATACAGGTAATAATGCTGTTCTTTTATTGATGGATCCAGCTAATGAAACAGTATTGAGGTATGGAGATGAAATTGGTATTTTCTCAGAAGACAATGTTTTGTTGGGTTCAGCAGTATATGAAGACTATCATACTTCTATCACTTTCTGGGGAGATGATAATACAACGGATGAGATAGATGGATTTTTAGCAGGTGAGCCGTTTATTGTAAAAGTATGGAACCAAGAAACCAATGAAGTAAAAGAGGTTCCTATGAATTATACACAAGGCACCAATATTTATGAAAAAGATGGTTTTTATATCGCTGATATTTTCCAAGAAGTTGTTAGTACAGGACTTGGAGAAGTAGGAACTGCCAGCATTGAAGCCTATCCTAATCCAACCAACGCAGAGTTGATTTTACAAGTAAAAACTTTAAGTGAAGGACCTGTTAGTGTTCAAATTTATGATATGCAAGGAAAATTATTAGAAGAAATCAGTAACCAGCATTTGACAGCAGGTACGCATTTCTTTAAATATAATGTTTCTCCATTATCAGCAGGATTGTATTTGGCTAAAGTAGTAAAAGACGGAATGATTCAAACAGATAAGTTTACAGTTATCAAATAGCACGCAGCATACTAACATATAGGTTAAGTACCTAAACCCAAATAATCAACACTTATGAGGGACTCTTTTTCACTCATCCTGTGTTATTTTTTACATCAATAGCCCTGCTATACTTACACATAGGTACTTATTTGAAATTTTATTTAACACTAAATTACAAACCTCAACATGAAAAAAATTCTATTTTATTTAATAATGGTCATGCTGTCGTTTGTGGCTTTGTCCACACAACAAACACAAGCACAATGTCCGAATCCTCCTCCAGATCCTAGTTGGGCTATTACCACTTGTAATGCCTTTTCCAATCATACAATCAATATTTTCCCCACTTTTAGTCCAGGTTCTTTTGTAAATGATATTGATGGAATGGGAACAACAATTGATCCAGGCGATTACATTGGTGCATTCTATGTAGATGATATGGGCAACTTAACTGCGGCTGGTTATGAACAATGGACAGGAGGTAATATTTCCTTTCCTATTCGTGGAGATGATCCAGCAGTTACTCCTTTGATAGATGGATTTGATCCTGGCGATGACTTAACCCTTGTTTGGTATATCTGGGATGCAAGTGCAGGAATGGCAATTGGTCCATTAGAAGCCAAGTTCCACCCTAATAACTTTTTTGGTTTCGGCTTAGTGACAAATCAGAATATCTATGCCGTTGATGGTTCAAGTGCTATTCAATCTTTTTGTTTAGGAGTGTGTGATGCTTGTGGAATTTGTAATGGTCCTGGCGCAACAACTTGGTATGCTGACTTAGAAGGTGATGGTTTTGGTGATCCTAACATGGATTCTATTTCTTGTACTCAACCGATGAATTATGTGATGGATATGACGGATCTATGTCCTGCCATTGCTGGCATAGATGGGTGTTTGGATTGTGCAGGTGTTCCTGATGGTCCCAACACAACCGATGCTTGTGGAGTTTGTGATGATGACCCAAGCAACGACAATGCAACTTGTGCCGATTGTGCAGGCGTGCCGAATGGTCCCAATACAGTAGATGCCTGTGGCGTTTGTGATGATGATCCTTCTAACGACAATGCAACTTGTGCCGATTGTGC
>JAHDBB010000215.1:0-5189 GCA_020630635.1 Chitinophagales bacterium | reverse complement strand
ATCCTTCTAACGACAATGCAACTTGTGCCGACTGTGCAGGTGTGCCGAATGGTCCGAATACGACAGATGCGTGTGGTGTCTGTGATGACGATCCATCTAATGATAATGCGACTTGTGCTGATTGTGCAGGTGTCCCAAATGGTCCGAATACTTTAGATAATTGTGGAACCTGTGATGCAGACCCAAGCAATGATTGTACCAGTGATTGTGCGGGTATTCCTGGTGGTCCGAATACTTTAGATCAATGTGGGGTATGTGATGATGATCCATCCAATGATGATACAACTTGTTTAGATTGTGCGGGTGTTCCCAATGGTCCGAATACTTTAGATGTTTGTAGTGTTTGTGATCCAGATCCAACCAATGATGGACAAAGCTGTGCAGACTGTGCGGGTATCCCGAATGGTCCCAATACCGTAGATGCTTGTGGAATCTGTGATGATGATCCGTCCAATGATGGATTAAGTTGTGCCGATTGTGCAGGTTTCCCGAATGGTCCCAATACCGTAGATGCTTGTGGCGTTTGTGATGACGATCCAAGTAATGATGGACAAACTTGTGCCGACTGTGCAGGTGTACCAAATGGTCCAAATACAGTAGATGCTTGTGGGGTATGTGATGATGATCCAAGTAATGATAATGCAACTTGTGCCGACTGTGCGGGCATTCCAAACGGTCCAAATACACTAGACAACTGTGGAGTCTGTGATGATGATCCGTCTAATGATTGTGGTGACGATTGTGCAGGTATTCCTGGTGGTCCAAATACTTTAGATGCTTGTGGAGTTTGTGATGATGATCCAAGCAATGATAATACAACTTGTTTAGATTGTGCGGGTGTTCCAAATGGTCTAAGTACTGTAGATGCTTGTGGAGTCTGTGATGATGACCCAAGTAATAATGGACAAAGCTGTGCCGATTGTGCGGGTGTTCCCAACGGTCCCAATACAACCGATGCTTGTGGAATTTGTGATGATGATCCAAGCAATGATAATGCCACTTGTGCCGATTGTGCGGGTGTACCGAATGGTGCAAATACAGTAGATGTTTGTGGGGTGTGTGATGATGATCCAAGTAATGATGGTACTACTTGTGCCGACTGTGCAGGTGTGCCAAATGGTCCAAATACAGTAGATGCTTGTGGAGTTTGTGATGACGATGCATCTAATGATAATGCGACTTGTGCTGACTGTGCAGGCATTCCAAACGGTCCTAATACACTAGACAACTGTGGAGTATGTGATGATGATCCATCCAATGATTGTGGTGATGATTGTGCAGGTATTCCTGGAGGTCCAAATACTTTAGACATTTGTGGAGTGTGCGATGATGATCCATCCAATGACAATACGACTTGTAATGATTGTGCGGGTGTACCAAATGGTCCGAATACGCTTGATGCTTGTGGGATATGTGATGATGATCCTACTAATGATGATCAGACTTGTTTAGATTGTGCAGGCGTTCCGAATGGTCCAAATTTGTTAGATGCCTGTGGGGTATGTGATGTAGATCCATCTAATAATAATACAACTTGTTTAGATTGTGCGGGCATTATCAACGGTCCAAATACCTTAGACCTTTGTGGAGTATGTGATGATGATCCGTCTAACGACAATACAACTTGTTTAGATTGTGCGGGTATTATCAATGGTCCCAATACCGTAGATGCTTGTGGAGTATGTGATGATGATCCGTCTAACGATGGACTAAGTTGTGCAGACTGTGCAGGTATTGTAGGAGGTCCCAATACTTTAGATGACTGTGGAATCTGTGATGATGATCCAAGCAATGATAATATCACTTGTGCCGATTGTGCGGGAGTTCCGAATGGTCCAAATACGACAGATGCTTGTGGTGTCTGTGACGATGATCCATCTAATGACAATGCCACTTGTGCTGATTGTGCAGGAGTTCCGAACGGTCCAAACACAACCGATGCATGTGGAGTCTGTGATGATGATCCATCCAATGATGATACAACTTGTGCCGACTGTGCAGGTGTACCAAATGGACCAAACACAGTAGATGCTTGTGGTATTTGTGACGATGATCCAAACAATGATGGTGCCACTTGTGGAGGCTGTACAGATCCAATGGCTTGTAATTATGATGATACGGCTTCTGTTGATAATGGAAGTTGTGAAGGTCCAGCAACTTGGTGGGAAGATGTCGATGGAGATGGAATAGGTGATCCCAATTCTACTTTAGAAGACTGTAACCAACCAAGTGGCTATGTAGCTTCTGGTTCTATTGCAGATGTTTGCCCTGAATTGGACAATGCCTTATTCAATACGCCTTGTGATGATGGAAATGCTGCAACCTTCAATGATACTTACTTAGAAGAAACTTGTGGATGTGTTGGATTCAGCAACGAAAATTGTATGTTGAATTTGCCTCCAAAAGAATTGAAACGTCAAGGGGCTTTATATGGAGAAACTGACTTCCCTATTGATGGTGATGAAATCTATACTTGGGTCAATCAAGATGGTCAAACAGTTGCTCAAATTACCAACTGTCCTTATTACTCTCCTTCAGAGTTAGGGACTTATACCTTGTTTGTGACGGACCCTGACAATCCTGATTGTGTACAGGTCTTTGGTCCAAGAACCATTACCGAATTACACGGATGTTGTGAGTTGGAAGGGGATGGAACCATCAAAGATGAAGATGAATAAAGAGTAATTTTTACTTGATGATAGAGAGAAGCCTAGCACTATTTTGGTGCTAGGCTTTTTTTATGTGGGAAAACAATGGGTTTTAAAGTAGCTGACAATTGATGACTCTAAGATTGGGATTTTTTATTTTTTTAGGAGCGAAAGGTTCTTGCTTCGTCGTATTGGAAAGTCCCGCTATCCGTTCCTATGAATGCAGCCAGCGTTTTAGGAAGCCAACGCATTGCATTCATACCACTACTATCGGGGCTAGATCGTTGCAGACTTCCCCCATAGTAACTGAACATTTTTAGATTAAAAAAGTACCATTCATTTTTCGTAATTGAATGAACAAAATTCTATTTATTCTTCTAATTCTTAAAAAAATTCTGTTCAAAAAACAGGTGCTAAGAAGTACTGATCTTAACCATCTAGACCTGATAGAAGTGGTATGCTAAACGCAGCGTTGGCTTTTACCACAAGTTGAAAAAACTTGCGGTAGAGCGAGGCTTTTAGCATAAGAACGGATAGCAGGGAGACCCGTCACGATGAAAGAGTAACAACCGTTCTCTCCTAAAAATAAAAAACTTATCAAGTAGCTTCTACCAATGTTTTGATATTGCGAAGATTCTTCTTAAAAATACCCTCAATATAGTAACTCAAAACATACATTTTAAGTTGTTGCCACCAAGTATTTTGTTGAGGCATAAAGAAAAGGGTAAAACTCAATTTGCATTGACCATTCTTGAGGGACTCGTAAATTTGCTCCGTCATCAAACCATTGGCTTTTATTGAAAACTTTTGGAGATTGAAAATGGTCAAGCGGCGTTTTTGACAGTTTTCCACCAAAACCGTTTCTTCATCCCATTGCTCTTTGAGTTCTGCTTGGTCCTTGAAACAACGACGCAAGGAACCTACTTGACCATCTTCGCCTTGTAAGGGTGTAATATGGGAAACATAGGAAGACCAATCGGAAGCATGGTTAGAATTGCCCAAGTAATCAAAAACCTCACAAGGATTTGCCTGAATAGTGGTGCTTACTTTGAGCATTTTGGGTTGCTTCCTTTCGTACTTTCTAAAAGGACTAAATACGATTAAACAAAGAATGATGAGTACAAAAGTGGTTGGGATCAGTTTGAGCTTTTTCATTTTAGTTTTATTCAAGGCAAAATTGCTTGTCAGTTAGTTAAGTACCTATGCGTAAATAATCGTCATTTTTGAGGCAGGCTATTTTTTACTCAGACAAGGCATTTTTTGCCGTGATAGCCGAGCTATCGCTGGAAAAAATAACACAGTATGAGTGAAAAAGAGACCCTCATAAAATGTGTCGATTCTTTAGGTTTAGGTACTTACATACACTTTGTAAATCATTCGTTCAAAATATTCATCTAACAAACGTTCTAATTCGCCTTTAGAATTATCAGGAATGGGCAAGGGCGTGTTTTTTAAATAGTAGCGTAAAATATTGTTGCGATGTTGCTTGAACCAAGTTTTTAGGGTTCGGCTGGTTCGCTTTTTTTGGGTTAGTTCAGCCAGAAAAACTTCGATCAATTGCCACATTTGATTCTTAGACATCAAAGCATAGTTTTGCCCAAAATAACTTAAAATATCTTTGGATAAATAAGGGGTAAGATTAGCCGAAAACACTTCTAAATCTTTGGGAGTTAAACAGATTCGATGGATGATTTTGCTCAATAAAATAAACTTGTTTTTTTCATCTCTACTATTAAACTCCAAATTTAAAAGAGTGGGATATATTAAGGCAGCTTCTTGTATATTTTGTTGTGGATACTTGGCAAAATTGAGAAAAAAAGACTCACTCGTATAACTGAATAATGTTTTTTTCTTATGCTTTTTTAATTCATCAATAATAATGTTTTTGATCACTTGATAGAGATAAACGCTAAACAATGACCTTCCTTGAAAATTTAATTTATTGGATAACATTTTCTCTATCAACCTTGCATTTATATTTTCTAAGAGCCAGTAATATTGTTCTAACTTCATTTCGTCAATATAGTACAAACGAATGTACTTGTTGAGTAAATGCTTGACATAATGCTGATACTTCTGAATAAGTAAATTGGATTTTTCTTTTAGCAGTTGTACATCTTCTATATTATGGCATGTTTGTAAAACAATTTTTTCATTAATGGTTTTGGAGTTATATTTTGAGTTTAACTCATTGATGACTTTTTGTTGTAAGTCATTCGAATTAGCTTTTCCAATAACTTGTTCTTTTTCAAAGCTTCTCATTCCATTTTGGATAATCTTTTGTAAGTTGTTGGTCATGTTTGTAGGTTTATGTTTTCTAAATAAAAGTTGGGGCTATAACTATATTTATACATATCACCTTGTGAGCGTTCTATTGAATATATAAATAGATTAAAATTCTAAATTATGCGAATTTTCTCAAAGAACTCAACCAGTTTTTGGGGATAACTGACTTTAAATTTAGGCATTAGCATTTCTAAAGCAATGATTATCAAATCATTAAGAAGACAAAAACAAATATTTTGCTTTATTTAAATATGA
>JAHDBB010000214.1 GCA_020630635.1 Chitinophagales bacterium | reverse complement strand
GGGAGTGGGAGTTGGCAAATGTGAGGGAGATGGAGCCGAAAGGAGTGGCGAGTTTATATGTGAGTTTGGGGTTTGCTAGTGAACGAGAGGGATTGTATCAAAATGCATTGGAACATTTTAATGAAGCGATTAGTATTTTGGAGAATGTGCCAGATGCTGATTTACAGAGGGCAGAAGCGTATTATGGGAAGAGTAATATTTTGTTGGAGGAGTGGGATACAGATGATGCTCGTTTTTATGTAGAGCAGAATATAACGCTATTAGAATCTCAAAATAAGAACTTGGAAGCAAAATATTTATTAGCAAAGTATTATACTCTTCTAGGAGATATATGTTCTTATCAAAATAAAGATTTATCAAGTTTGAAAAAAGGGTTGAGTTATCATGAAAAAGCTCTTGCTATTTGTTTGCAACTTATTAAACAACGAGAATCTTTACTTATAGGATTCATTAATAATAATATAGGTTATACTTATTGGTTAATGCATAGAAAAGTGGATGATTATGAAACGAAAGATAGTTTTTTACGAAATTCAGAAAAATTTTATTTAACAGGTGAAGAACAGCTTTCTAAATATGGGGGTAAGAAAAATTTAATGTTAGGACGCAATCAAAATAATTTAGGTATGACTTATTTAAGTCTTTGGTGGATTAATATGAGTAACTCTCTTGCAGATATAGACACAAGTTTGTACCTAGATTTTGAAGAGGGGAATTTTGCTAACATTCACAATTCTTTAGGATGGAATGATGCTTTTGAGAAAGTAAAGGAATATCATGACCAGACTTTAAAACAGTATGAGAAATCTTTAGAGACAAAAGAAAAATCTTTAAATCAAAGTCATCCTTTTATTACTCGTAATTATAATAATATTGGTTCGTTTTATTTGATTATGGGAGAATATGAAAAAGCAGTTAAATTTCTTCATAAAGCAATAAGGACAAATCTAATTAAAGATACTTTTTTGCAAGCTGATATATATGCACTACCGCCTTATGATTTTCAAAACATTATTGCTCCTATACAAATGTTGCAAAGCTTAAAGCGTAAGAAAAAGAATTTAGATTTAAGAAAAACAAAATTAGTAAAGAGTCAAAAATCTTATGAAAAAGAAGAAATTGCCTTATTGAAAATATATGAATTTATGGCGCAATTAATGACGGATATTATCACTAGCTACAATGAAGAAGAATCAAAAACTATTTATTTAGGAAAGTATAACTGGGTATATGATATGGGAGTCCAATCTTCTTATAATCTTTTTGAACAAACTAAGAATACACAATATTTAGAAAAAGTTTTTTGGTTTTCTGAGATGAGTAAGGCTAACTTATCACGTTCTTTAATAAAAGAACAAGATGCTATAAACGTTTTAGGGCTGCAGGTAGACAAGGATAGTTTATTAAGAAAAGAAATAAGCAAAGCCCAAACAGCTTTATTACAAGAAAATAAAAGTATTGGACCAGATATTGATAGACTAAAATTACTGCAAGCAAATTTAAATAATGCTATAGGAGTGTATAAACAATTTAAAGAAAATTTAGAGAAAGAGTATCCTATCTTTAAAAATGTAAAATACAATTCTAAAATTACGACAGTCAAAGATATAAGAGAACAAATACTAATAAAAAACGAATCAATGGCAGTCATTGATTATTTTGTAGGTGAAAGCGGTTTAGTAATAACATTAATAACTGAAGATACATTAGTCACTAAAACTAATTCAGATATTCAATTATTAGATAGCTTAATAACAAAATTACAATATTTGATAACAGATAAGGAGAATATTTTAAATGATTATCAGAAGAATTTTTATGAGTTTATTCAGACTTCCTCGCAATTATATCAGGTTTTGTTAGGAGATATTTTACTAGAAAGTACACAAGAGTTGTTGATTATTCCTTCTCAAAAGTTAAGCTATATACCATTTGAAATTTTATTGGTCAATCAAGAATATAAAACAAAAGAAGATTTTGGGGCTTTAAACTATCTAATAAAGGATTATAACATAAACTATGCTTATTCAGCCTCGTTTTTAGAAAGAATTTTTGAAAGTCAAAGAGTTATTAATAATGCTTTTGACTATGTAGGTTTTGCTTGTACTGTTCCACAAGGAAATTTCTCTTCATTAGATGGAGCTAAACAAGAAGTATTATTGGGAGCAGATATTTTGAATGGATTGGCATATATAGATAAACAAGCAACAGAGGACACAATTAAAAGAATGCGAGAGAGTCCTCGTATATTACAGTTTTCTACACACACAGATTTGAATTTTGAAGAACCACTTAAGTCTAGCTTTCTTTTCTGTGATCAACAAACTCAAAATGATGGAAGGCTTTATGCTTATGAATTATTAAATCAAGAAGATTTATTGAGAAATGTGGATTTAGCGATGTTAACATCTTGTGAGACGGGTTACGGACCAACTGTAAAAGGTGAAGGAGTGATTAGTTTATCACAAACATTTTTATTAGCAAATTGTAAGAGTGTTTTAATGAGTTTGTGGTTAGTAAATGATGCTGCTACTCCTAAGCTTATGCAATATTTTTATGAAAATATAAAAATAGGTAAATCAAAATCTGAATCATTACGTCAAGCAAAATTATCTTACTTAAAGAATGAAAAAACTAAGAACCATCCTTATTATTGGGCATCTTGTATATTGTCAGGAAATCACTTGCCTATTTTATTATCAGAATATGAAAATACTAAAATATTAGCTGTATTGATTATAGGAATCTCTTTATTATTTCTGTTTGTGGGTGGATACAGGCATTGGATAAAATAAAATATATGCTTTAGGTGTAAGATTTTAGAAAAAGGAGTATTTTTTTTAAAAAAAAATTTTAATTGCTACGTCTGTGTGTTTCTTGATATAAAATCAGTAACTGTTATCTGTTACTGGTTTTTTTATTAAAAATATTTTTTAGAAAAAAGTGTGGGATTTTTGAATGTGGAGTATTAGATGAATAGAAAACAAACTTACTATTTTCTCACTTAAAAAATATTTTTATGAAAAAAGTAATTTTACTTATTCTCTTTTGGTCATTTAACGTTGTTATTTTGTTTGCAGGACAACGTCCAAATATTTATAGTTTTACCTCTGCTGAAAGAACTCAATTGAGGAATTTAATGATGAATTATATTACGCCAACAGTCGTTCAAGAACATGGCAATAGTATGGATGATGCCCATACTTATCAGATGTCTTTTTTAACTTGGCATAGAGACTATATTGGTGGATTAGAGAACTATCTTAGAAATAATGGAGGAAGTCAATTTGTTCCTCTTCCTGCTTGGAATCCTGGTACTTCTATACCTTTGGAATTTAGAGGTTCAATAGCTGGTTTGACAGGGACGAATATTGATGTGAGTCCTGAAGGTTTCAATTTTTCTCGTTTTAGTAATTCCAATTCCTTATGTAGCTATTCAGCAGGTAATCCTAATTACTGTACAAACATCTCTAGTCCACAACCTATAGATGCTTTTGCTCATGACTTAGAGTGTGAACATGATATTGTTCATGTAGATGTTGGAGGTGTTATGGCTAATATTATGCAAGCTCCATCAGCTGCTATATTTTGGCTTTATCATGCTTATATTGATGACTTTTATTATGATTATGATGCCAATTGTAATTGTAATTCGCAACAACTTTGGCAATGGGATTATTCTTCACGTTTTGGTTGGGGATTCTTAGTACCAGATAATTGGGTTTATACAAGTCATTATAACTGGATTTATTTGCCTCCTGGACAAAATACTTGTGCTGTTGGTCAGTATTTTTATGGAACAATATGTGGAATTACAGGTTGGTTTTATGATAGTAATTATGGTGATGGTTGGATTTACAGTTATTTACAAGGTAGTTGGCTACAATGTGCAGGGAAAAATAGCATTTTAATAGCAGATCAATGTCCCAATGTTGACATAGAAGAGATATTAACTTATTCACAGGAATTAAGAACTCCAGATTTACAGGAATATAGTGAATTTAAAAATGAAGTTATTGAAGAATTTATAGGTGATACATCTTTAGACATAGATCAACTATCTGTTAGTGCTTATCCTAATCCTCTTAATAGCTATACTATATTAACATTTTCAGTACCAGAAGATTCATATGTATCTATGAGTCTTTATGATTTACAGGGACGGGAAGTAACACAGATTGTTGATGGTGAAAAGTTGAATGGACAGCACGAAATTCGCTTAGATGCAAGTTCTCTGAAATCTGGAGTTTATTATGTTAAAATTCAGACAGGGACATCAATTGTATCTCAGAAATTGATAGTTACAAACTAAGGCGATCAGTTTGATTCCTATAATTTTAAGGATTATTTTTTTATCATAGAAAGAAAATAATCCTTTGATATATTTTACTTACAAGGAATATTTTTCCTTCAAAAAACCATTGTTTATGAAAGTAAATAGAAAAATGAATTTTGTAAACTTACTAGGTATCTTTACAATCTTATTTTTGACTTTGTTATTGACACAATGTCGAAAGCAAGAGTCCTTAAATTCTGATAATTTTGAGGAGACTCTTCTTGAAAAAGAAAAAGAGTATGTTAAATCTTTAAATTTTGATGATAGTGCAGATGCAAAACTGATTGGATTTAATACTATCTATGTTGATGATGGATCTTTAGAGGAATTTAATGAGTTTTATTTTGAAAATAAGAAGGAAATAGATGAAATAGCAGGGCATTTTTACCATCCTATTAAAGGAGAAATAAGGGTTTATTTTCCAGTTAATTCTGCTATTGTAAAAGCAAAAAATGAACTATATGAAGCATCAGAAGAAGGAGATGTTAATTTTGCACAAGATACTGAATTTGAATTTATAGAAATAATTGCAAGAAAAAAAACAGATAAGGTTACAGGTGTTTCAACCAATATTATACGAAATGATACGATCTTTTTAGCAGAAGCAATAAAAGTAGATCATTTGATTAATGATAATATATTGGTTTATAATTTTGGTAGGAAAGAAATAACAAATCACGATCATAGTAATGAACAGGGACACGGAGGGCATGGTCATGGCGAACATAATCATGATGGTGATTCAAATGATAGATATCCTGTATCTTGTACTTCTAATCATGGTAACTATGCTAATTGTACAGTTGCTTTCAATGTATGGCAAGGACGATGTTCATATAAATCTAATGTATGTATGGATTATAATGGAATATTTACTGATTGTGAAAATTATTCTAGTGGAGCAGGTAGATATCAAAATTGGTATATGAGTGATTGTCATTATGCTATGTTGCAAGGGAGATGTTGGAATGAAATAATGTAATTAAGAAAATGACTATAAGTAGGTTAGCATAAATATTCAATGTTCTTTAAAATCTAATCCTCAAATAAAAAAAGGGATTTTCGCAAAAAAATAAACATTGTTTGAATTTGCCTACCTACTTATGCAAACAGAAAAATTAGATGTTTATTTGAAATAAATATAAAAAATAATGAAAAAAGAATTTATAATTGTAATAAGCGTGATAGTATTAAGCACTATAGTAGGGTGTATTAAAGATGAATCAGTTGAAAAAGAGGTATTAAACTTAAAGGGTAAAGTAATATTTAATTTAGATTTAGTAACAGAATATGGAATGGTTCCTGATGAATTTATTGCTATTGCAGACAAAATAGGTTGGAAATATTCAGAGTTAGATAATTCTTTAGTTAAGACTTTTCCATTAAAAAATACTGATGTAGCTCTTTTAAATGGAGAAAAATATGTAAGCGATAACAGGGGAAGATTATTTTTGCCTACTAGTCAATTAGATAATTTACAAAATGCAGCTATTAGTTATAAAGATAATTTACTAGATTTAGACTTAACAATGAATGAAGTAGATAAAGAGTTACAATTGACAACTAAACTTCAGGATTACATGTTACGAAAAAGTCATAATAATACTTGTGGAGAAGAGCATCGTAACGAAAATTGTGATGATGATGGAAAAACAGAAGATGAAGAACCCATGTACGGACGTTGTATGGATTATAATGGTCCATTTTCAGATGGTGGAAATTATCCTAAAAGTCACTGGAGGGCTTACACAAACTTCATAGGGAGTGATTGTGATATAGCATTGCTTTATGGATATTGCTATTTAGATCATTATGTTGGAGGTTGTGAGGAAAATCATGGGCAATTGTGTTCATCATTAATTGGACATAACCCTGACTACCATGTACATGATATGTGGCCTTATAATGACACAGGTTATTGATACATAAGAGATTTAATTCCAAAACCAGTCAATCCCCATTGACTGGTTTTCCCCATTTACTAAACACACAAACTCTCCCAATATGACAATCACCCAATACCAAAACTTAAAAAAACTCATCCAACAAGCCCGTTACACCGACTCAGGAGACGTATTAGTCCTCCTCAACCAAGCCCATGCAACCGACCTCAAAGAAATCATCTTACAATACCGCAAAAAATGCATCCAAGAAATCCAACTACAATTTAGAAAACTCTCCTACGACGACATCGACGAATGCTTCTTCAAAGCACTAACAACATTTACCAACTCGATTGAAAAAGACAACTTTACCCACAAAGACGACAAAAGTATCTACAACTACCTACTACGAGGCTGTAAAAATCAAGCCATCAGAACTTGGGACAAGAAAAAAAAGTATGACGCATTTCTCACACCTGAATTACCCGATAGGTCAGAATCGGATAACAATGGAGTATTAGGAAAAATGGAAGATGAAAACTTACGCACATCTATGTTCAAAGCATTAGGGGAAATGCACAAAGATTGCAAAAGTATCATCGAAAGTTTTTTCTTAGATGAAATGTCTCACAAAGAAATTGTCCAAGAAAACCCTGCTTTAAAGAATGAAAAAAATGCTAGCATGAAATTAAGAAGATGCCTAAGCAAATTAAGAAGAAGAGCCGTTGATATTTTCAAAAAAAATGAAATGAAATCTCAAAATTGAGTTGAACCCTATTGAGCGAGGGAATTCATTCCCTTGCAAACACAAGATTCATCAATTTCAAAATTTCTTCCTAATGTAGCCCTGTATTTTTTATAACCTAAGTCAACACACAAAAATCAGAATTTATGTCAACTGGAAATAATGACTCCGAACGAGTCGCCCGTTATTTAGACGGAGAACTTAATGAACAACAAATACAAGCCTTTGAAGCGGAATTAAAAAAGAACCTTTCCCTTCAAGAAGAGTTACGTTTACAACAAAAAGCCGAAAAATTAATCTTAGAACACTTTGAAGAAGAAAGACAAAAAAAACTCTGGGCTTCCTACAAAGAACTCACCAAAGACGCAGACATCGTTGAAAAACCATTACCCAAAACACCCAATAAAACAATCTACTGGCTCAAAAGAATCTCTATTGCAGCGACCATTATAGCAGCCACTTATTTTGTTTTCTTGATAGCAACGATGCCAACGACCAACGATATTATACAATTTGGAATAGAAAATAGACAACTTGTAGAAGTTGAAAGGACCAAGACACCTGCAAAGATCAATACAGAATCATCTATCGCCCAACTCGAAAAAGAAGTAAATGAAAATCCAACATTACTCAAACAATTAGAACTAAGCGACCTCTATCTGGAGAATCAACAATACGAAAAAGCAAAAATGCTATTGGAGCAAATGCACCAAAGTATTAACAACAAACACCCCAAATACTACGACATCCAATGGGCATTAGCCAACACCTACTTAGTCAACAAACAATATGATAAAGCCATACAAAACTACCAAGAAGTGATCGACAACAATGCTCTAAATGAAACAAAACTTACAACCGCCAAAAAGCATTTAAGAACCCTAAAGATCAAACAAAAATTAGGACTTTTATAAGTTCACTTTTACCTCATTCTTTTGGATGAGGTTTTTTACTTCACTCTTTAGAATAAATGATTTTCTTCATTCTTTAGTATAACTTCTTTACCTCATTCTTTAAGATGAGGTTTTTTACTTCCTTCGCCTTCTCCACATTCCAACTATCCTCCTGCACAATTCGCTCCAATAATTCCTTCGCCGCTTCCTTATCTCCCTTTTCCAAATAAGCCAAAGCCACAAACCACAAAGCCTCTTCCCGAAAATCACCACTTTTAAGAAATAAAGGCTCAAAGGACTCAATCGCATTTATAGCCAAGGAAGGTTCTTGATAAAGATAAGAAAGACCCAAGTAAAAACGCTGTTCATCTGTCAGTGAAGGAAGTTTTTTTAATTCCTCGACTACCAAATCATATTTTTCACTACGATAAGCTGTAATGGCCAAGTCCCAATGTTGTTGTTTACTTTCTTGTTGTCCCATCACAACCGTCGGACTCGGATGTCTTTCCGCCAGATAATCGGGTAGGGGAGTTGTAGAAGGAACCAAGAAGGTGTAAAGAAAATAAGCCAATAATCCTACCACAACTAATGCTGCAAACCTTCTAAGAGTTGAAAAAGTCGAAGTGTTTGTAGCGGAAGAAGGAGCCAAAGATGGAGTTTTTTTTTCATTTAATTCATTCGCCCACTCTCGCATTTTTGACTTTTGTTTGACCTTGAAATCTGCAAAAAGTACTGAACGCAATTCGACTTCTTCCTTAAAGTCTGTATCACTTTCAAGGAGTTTTTCAAAATTTTGTTGTTCTGTTTCAGACAAACTACTGGTTAAGTATTTTTTGATTAAAATTTCTTTATCCATTATTTAACTTTTTCTTTTTCCAGCCATTGTGCTGCAAATTCACGCAGTTTTTTCATACATCGAGACTTTGTATTTTTTAGCGAATCATAGGAACCATAACCCAACTCATCTTGAAGATCTTTTAGTTTGCGTCCTGTTACCAAACCATTCAACAACCTTTGGCAAGGCTTGCCTAACTGCTCAAAACCCCATAGAAAAGCAACAACTTTTTGTCTTTCTTGCTGCTCATGTTCCTGCAAAATTTCTGACACAATCATTGGATTAAAGTCATCATTATACAAGCCTTTTTCTTTACCAATAATCGCTTCTGCCACATCAATATCAATAAATTTATACGATTTTTTCTTATTGAATTTATTGATATAGGCATTTCGTACAACGGTAATAAGCCAGCCTCGTATATTGGTTTGAGCAAAGTTTTCCTTTTCCAATTCCAAAGACAACTTGATTATGGCATCCATAAAAAGATCCTGAGCATCCGCCTCTGGACAGTTCATATTTTTGACCAGCCACTCCACACAATACGTATAATGTGCATCAAATATTTTTCTTAGTTCTGTTGATGTCATAATAACCACTTTTTACAAAAAGGTAAACAATATTTGCTCAAATATCTTCTATTTTCCAAAACTTAAAAACATAATTATTACTTATTTTCTTTTTTTAAAAATCCTTTTTTTTTGTGATAAATGTTTGATATTCAATATTTTATTTTTGTGAAATTTGTTTTTTTTCTATTAGGAGAGAACGGTTTGTCTTTCATCGCAACGGAAAGTCCCGCTATCCGTTTTCATCCCCCTTGTAGAGCAAATTCACGAATTTGCTCTACAAGGGGGATACCACTA